>CAZFMU010000028.1:0-15087 GCA_964520165.1 uncultured Salinarchaeum sp.
TTGACGAGCTTCATCCCAAGGAAGTCATTGTACAGATAACCGAAGATAACGGTGATCCCACCACACCACAGCGCAATGGTCCCAAGCGCGTTCACCACCGCAGAACTGTGGCGCTGAAGGAAGTAGCCGATGCCCATGTACATCAGCCCATAAGCGATATCCCCGATCATGAACCCGAACATGAACGGGAACGTGAGGAAGATGATCAGCGTCGGGTCAAGTTCGGAGTACTTCGGACGCTGGTAGGCCTCGACGAGCGCCTCGAAGGGTGTCGCCGCCGCCGAGTTGTTCATTTTCGTCGGCGGCGTGTCGTCAACGGTGACCGGCTGTCCGCCGTCAGTCACCGCCTCAGTGTGGCCCTCAACCGCGTCGTAGTCGGCTCGTTCGACCTCTTCGATGTCGACCCGATCGCCAACGGCCTCTCGCATCGCCGCTTCGAGCCGATCGAGTTGATCGGTTGGGATCCACCCCTCGGCGATGAACGTTCGCTTCGTGGTAGCGAATTGAAGTGGGACCTCGGTGCGTTCGACCTGGACCATCAGGTGGCGCTCGGCCCGCAACACGAAGTCCTCGACGTCCTCGCGGACATCGGCGAGATCGGCCTCAACCGCCTCAATTTCCTCCTCAAGTCGATCGCGTTCGGTCGCTAGTTCGGCGATCCGACTCTCGGCAGGACCCTCCTCGTGAGGGATCTCCACAGGCGTGAACTCGATACCAACAAGCGCGTCACCGATCGGATCCTCGCCGGCTCCGTGGGCGGCGATGGCGAGGATATCCTCTTCGTGGAACAGCTCGAAGGCGTCGATCGCGTCGGCCTCGGCGAGAGCCTCCTTGATCGCCCGTCGGTCTCCCTCGCCGACCGCAATATCGAGTGTGTCGTAGCCCCACAGCAGATCGAGGTCGATTCCGAGGGTGGCGAACGGCTCAAGCGTCTCGATCTGGTCGTTGATACTCCGGATCTGGTCTTCGAGTTCGCTCCGCTGGTCATCGAGTTCGTTGACCTGAGAGCGGACCTCCTCAAGACGGTCCTCAAGTTCCGCCTCGCTAAGAGTGCCGATTCCTTCGGTGCCGTCCCGCTCGATGTCGAGGGCATCTTTGATCGAACGGACGGTGATTAGCTGCTCGGACGCCTTCTCGGACCCCTCTAGCGGGCGGCCGTTCTCGAAGCCCGACCAGGATCCGTCGTAATCGCTGAGGTGAACGAGAGTTAGCTCGTGGAGTGCTTCGATGACCGACGGCATCACCGCCTTCGATCCGGTCACCGAGACCTTGCTCATCCGGTCAGGTCTGAGCATGGACCTCCTCTTCGAACCGGTCGAGGACGTGCGCAACCGCTTCATCCATTCGATCGCGAGCGCGGGACTCGAGTTCGCGACGCTGGTCGCGACCGTCCTCAAGAATCTCTTTGCGCTCCTGTTCAATTTCCTCGCGCGCCGACTCAAGCCGGCGTTCTTTCAGTTCCTGTGCGTCCGCCTCGGCCTCGCTTCGGATCTCGCTGGCACGCTCGCGGGCCTCAGCAATCCGCTGGTCCGCGTCTTCGCGTGCATCGGCGATGATCTCGTCGGCCTCGCGTTCGGCCTGCTTAACTCGTTCCAGGACTTCTGGCCTCGGCATGCTAGGTGCACGCGTTGTTCCGACGAGCACGTATATGGTAGTTGCGGATTTGGCCGTCTCGGCGGGAAACGGCGACGCTACGGGCGAAGGTCAATGTTATGCTCACCTGTGCGGTAGAACATATAATGGGAGTTCTGGAGAATAAGACGCGAGCCCGGTTGTTCTATCGATATCTCTCGACCGTCTACGACCGCATCAACCCCTTCATCTGGAACGAACGGATGCGCGATGACGCGATGGCGATGCTCGACATCGCCCGCGATGACCGGGTATTGGATGTCGGCTGTGGCACCGGCTTCGCAACAGAAGCGCTCAAAGAACGTGTCGAGTACGTCCACGCGCTTGATCAGAGCACCCACCAGATGGAACACGCCTTTGAGAAGTTCGGCAAGCGCGGTGATGTCGGGTTCGTCCGTGGCGACGCCGAACGGTTGCCGTACGCCACCGACACGTTCGATGTCGTGTGGTCGTCCGGGTCCATCGAGTACTGGCCCCATCCGGTGTGGGCCCTGCAGGAGTTCCGACGGGTGCTCAAGCCCGGAGGGCAGACACTCGTCGTCGGACCACACAACCCAGAGAACTCCCTCGTCCAGCGGGCAGCCGACGCGATGATGCTATTCTATGACACCGAGGAAGCCAACCGAATGTTCGAGGAAGCCGGGCTCACTAACATCGATCACACATTGATGGGTCCACCGTACAAGCCAGATATTGCAATCGTGACGACGGCACGCGCGCCGGAGTGAGCTACCGAGCAGTCGTGTCTGTGGCGGCAACGCGTACGCCATCTCGATAGAGCGCGATAGTGACACGGTCACCGCGATGAAGAGTCGGGTCATTCGTCCCGGCGATGCGAAAGCTGACCCGTTGACCTGTCTGCCATACCGGGTCTGCGGCCTGGTTGAACGGGCCCGTCGGTGCGCCGACGAACCCCGCCGTAGCGAAGTACGGAACCGGTGGTTGACGGGCCAGTGGCTGTCCGTCGACCGATACTGCTACTTCGATTTCGCGCACGTCGATCGGCGGTCCGCCATTGTGCCGGAGAACGATTTCGTTCGTGTCGGCGTCTGCACTCGCCGACAGTACGGTATAGGAGGGTTCGGTAGCAAAGCCCACGGACGGCAGTGTTATCGCAAGAATCCCGGCGAGTCCAACGACGATGGCCACCAGTAATGCCGCACCAAGTACCGGCGCAATCGCCCGTTGGCGCATATGCAGGCGATACCTGCCGATTGGAATATCAACCTGCGGTGGCCTCCCACGTTGCTGTCGCGTTGAGTTGCTCGGCGCCGGTCGTTGCCGTCACCGTCGAGGCATCAGACGGCGGAAGGACCCAAAGACGGCCATCGACACCGGTCGTACCAACGACAGTATCGTCAAGGCGGATAGACGCGTTGATCGGAGTATCAGAACTCCGGTTGGTTGTCTCGATGAGGGCTGGACCGCCGGTATCTGTTCGCGCGACGCGGAGTTGAATTGACGTGCCGCGTTCTGTCGTCACGGTCTGCGTTGGGAGTGTCTGTAAGTCCAGTTGCTGATGTTCGAGATAGACCTCCTCGGTGCGGCTATCGAACCAGACGGTCACCTGCGCGTGTGATCGAACCGCTCCAACCTCGTAGGCCCCGACCTGTGAGGGCTGGAGTTCCTCGATTGAGCGGACCTCGCTGCCGATCCACGGATATGCATTCGCGAACCGAGAGGCAACATCCTCGACCGTATCGAAACCAGGGGGCTGCTCGATACCGCGCTGCCAGTGGCCCCAATCGTACGTATCGGCGAGGAACCGTTGCTCGTCGCGATCAATCATCGCGACACGGAGCCGATCACCGTTGACGCTTACCCGTACCGGACTGGCTGCACGGTCACCGCGCGCAACGGCGGCAAGTTGGTTCAACACGGGGGCCTGTAGTGCCTGGACCTCCGCGCTGGCAACGATCAACGACTCTGGCATGGTCATCCGTGGCGTTGATTCGATTTCGCCAGAGAGCACTTCGAGGCTCTCGTGATACCGGTCAGCGGCAACGGCAGTCCGCGTGAGCCGACGAACAAGCGTCTGTGCGTCGATCTCGCCGGCCGCATACGCCTGGTAGGCTGCTTGTTCGCGCTCAAGAAGCGAACCGATGGCCTCACGGAGGCGATCGGACTCATCGGAGAGGACGACCCGTCGCTCGGAATTCGTCTCGGCATCGGCAAGCCGCTGTTGGAGGGTTAACTCGAAAAGTCGGGCGTCAGTCGCCGTACTGGCGGCATCCACACTGACACCGACATCGGTGTGGGCCATGATCCGATCCGAGTGTGCGGTAGATCCGGCCCACAGCTGTGCGGGGAGCACAACGCTGCCATCGGGGGTCGACACCTGTGCGGCCGACAGAGATCCCGACGCGGTTGCCGCGATCCCGGCGGGGGCGAGGATCACGGCGGCGACGGCGATGGCAGCGAGTACGGGGAGGACACGGACCATCGCGCGGAGATATCCGCCACATATGTAAAAGCTAACCGTTGCGAGTGTAGCGGCCTGGTGACGGCTGGAGGCTCAAACGACCGCTTGACCGTTCTATCGGCATAGAAAGTGTTTTTCCCTCGGCTTTGAAATCTGGCTGTATGCGGGCCCCTGCTGTCGTGTTTGTACTCGCCGGACTCGTGATCGTCGGACTCATTCCGGCGGTCACACCGGTCGCAGGGCCGGTTGCGACAGCTACTGGGCAGTCCGTCGACAGCGGGACGACCCAGACGATATACATCGACATTCAGGATAACGGCGACGCACGGGTCGCCGTGACATCACAACATACGGCCGAAGGCGAGGCGGAACGGGCGGCCTTCGAACGGCTCAGTGAAGCGTTCGTCCAAGGAGAACATACCATCGGCGGAGAGGCGATCACGGCGGTCGTTGACGAGGTGGCTGCCGAAACCGATCGAACAATGACGGTGGAGGACCGACAGCGATCGACGAATCTGAGCGACGACGTTGGGACGCTCCGGTATGAGTTCACGTGGACGGCCTTTGCCGCGAGCAGCAACGGACGGATCGAGATTGGCGACGCCTTCCACGTTAACGGTCACAACTGGGTTGGCACCCTCGGTCCCGATCAGCGACTCGTCATTGAGCGCCCGGAAGGCTATCTCATTGCGAGTACGACACACCCAGCGTCCGACCGACGGATCATCTGGGAGGGGCCGACAACCTTCGACGAGCAAGACATCCAGGTGACCTACCGGTCACGACTGCCGATCAACCTCAACCCCGGTGTCGCCCTCGCCGCATTACTCGTCGCCGGGGTCGCGGTATCAGCATGGTGGCTCCGCGGTCGAGACACCGACGACGGATCGACAAGCGCAACAGAACCAGGTGGATCAGACGGCGCAGATCAGCCGACCGAGACGGAGTCAGAACCGGCGTCGTCAATCGATCCGGAGCTTCTCAGCGATGAGGAACGCGTCGAGCGGCTCCTCAAGCGCAATGGTGGACGGATGAAGCAGTCTGATATCGTCGAGGAGACGGGGTGGTCAAGCGCCAAGGTCTCACAGTTGCTGTCTGAGATGGATCAAGAAGACCGGATCGACAAGCTCCGGATCGGGCGTGAAAACCTGATTGCGCTGCCGGAAGAGAACATCACTGAAATGGAGTGACTCACGCGCCTCAGAAGCGCAGGTCACAGACACCCGACACCACCATGACGACAACGACGATTCCGGCGAGCAGGGCGTCGGGCCTCAACGGTTTTGTCACTACCGCGGCAGTCATCCGGTATGGAGCTACTGGTCCCGATCAGACAGGTCACACGCGTCGCCGGGACAGTCGAGATTGAGGACGGCGAGCTTCCGGAGACAGCGGTGTCCTATGACCTAAACGAGTGGGATCGATATGCTATCGCCGCAGCAGTCGACATCGCGACAGACCTCACGGAAGCGACAGTCACGCTCGTGACGGTTGGTCCCGAGCGGGCTGAGGCAGTTCTTAACGAGGGGCTCGCGATGGGCGCCGATGAGGCCCTCCGCGTCTGGGATCCATCGCTAGCACCGGATTCCCGTCCTAGAGCTGATATCACGCCGGTGGTCGCCATCCTCGCCGCCATCGTCAGCCACCGGCAGCCGGCGCTCGTGCTCACCGGGGCACAGTCAAGCGACACGGCCCGCGCCGCAACAGGGGTCGCCATAGCAGAACAGGCGGGATACGCGTGGGCGTCGCGGGTGATCGGTGCCACCCTTGATCCGGACGCCGAGCGCCTCAAGGTGCGCCGGGAACTCGAAGATCGGCTTGAGGCGCGGCTCACAGTCGAACTGCCGGCATTGCTCACCGTCCAGACCGGAATCGTATCGATCGAATCCCCGACAGAATCCGCCGAGACAGAGTCAATCGCCGTCCGATCGCCTGCGGCATGGGGTCTTGATGCGGAGACACTCACCGGTCATCATCGCGAAGCGATCACCGGGATGCGGATTCCGGCCGGACTCCAGGCGGTCGACCGAACAACGGGAGAGCCGGAAGCCCTCGCCGAAGAGATGGTTGACACACTCCGAACGCACGGAGTACTCCAGGAATGACTGACGCGCTCATTGTTGCTGATCATCGACGTGGACGGGTCCACGCCCCGACCTACGAGGCGATCACCGCGGCAGCCGAGCTATCGGACGATAAGGTGCGGGTCGCCGTCGTGGGGGGAAATGGTGAAACGCTCGCGTCATCGCTTGATCGTGCAGACGTCAACACGATCCACCTGTTGTCGGGTGGAGCTGAGTTTCATCACACCGAGCACTACCGAGGGATCAAGCAGCTGCTCACCAGAATCGACGAACCAACACATCTGGTGATTCCCCACACGGCCAACGGTGTCGATTACGCTCCGGCGGTTGCCACAGCACTCGATCGGCCGATTGTGACCGATGTCACCGACATTGAGGAGACCGATCCATTGAAACTGCGCCGCCGGTGGTACGCATCGAAGCTAGAGGTGAGTATCGAACTCAACGACGAGCCGGCTGTGGTGACGGTCCGACCGGACGTCTGGTCAGCCGCCTCGGGAACGGGAACCCCGGCGGTTACCCACGAAGACATTACGAGCGTCGACGATTCGGCGGTAACCATCGACGGGTTTCAGGAACTCGGCAGGCGGGATCCGAGTGCCGAGCGGGCAGCAGCCCTCGTCGTTGTTGGACGCGGCATCAACGACACGGTCACCTTCAGGGGCATTGAGCGGATCGCCGAGTTGATTGACGGCGTGATTGTCGGGACGCGACCGGCCATCGACGCTGGGTGGGTTCCCCGGCACCGGCAAGTCGGACAGGCAATAGGGTCATCGAAGGTGTGTCTCACCGTCGGTGTTGACGGCGATCGAGGAGCCCTGGCGGATATCCGCCGGGCTGAAGTGGTGATTGCAGTCAACGCCGACTCAGGTGCCCCCGTTTTCGAGGTGGCCGACCAGGCCATCGTCGGCGAGCCGGCGGCAGTCGTCAAAGCGCTCGTTGAACGACTCGAAACAGCCACCGATAAGACGTGAGTTCAATAGATGTCCCCTGGGATCATACGCGTCGTCCCGGGCGTCCGTCACGTACTTGGCCGGCGAGCATCTATGACAGATACTTCGATGGAGTTTCTGGAGCGGCGACGATCACTGGTCGAAGCCCGGATCGAGGAGATCATCGCCGGGGTCGAACATGAGGACCTTTCTGAGGAGATCGCCCAGATGACACTCTCGGGGGGAAAACGCGTTCGCCCGCTCGTGACGGTGCTAGTCTGTGAGGCAGCCGGCGGCGATCTTGAGGACGCACTCGATTTTGCCGCCGGAATCGAACTCGTGCACACAGCCTCGCTAGTGATCGATGACATCATCGACCGATCGGTCCTCCGACGCGGTGTCGACAGCGCCTGGACGGCCTTCGGACATGGGCGGGCAATCGTCGCAAGCGATGGCCTCCTCGGAGAGGCATTCGCACTCTTCTCGTCGGATCCCCGCGCCATGGAGGTGGTCGCCGACGCGATGGGCAAGCTGGGCCAGGGAGAAGCCACGGAGCTGACGGATCAACCGACTGACGACGAGGAGTACCTAACGCTCGCGCGACGAAAGACCGGAGCGCTATTTCGGGCAGCGGCCGAACTCGGCGCGATTGCCGCCGATGCCTCAGCTGAAACGACCGAAGCCTTTGGCGAATACGCTGAACGGCTCGGTGTCGCCTTCCAGATTCGCGATGACATTCTCGATGCGACGGCCGACACCGATATGATTGGTAAGCCAACCGACCACGACGCTGCCGTGGACCGCCCGTCGATCGTACGGGTAACCAGTCTCTCGGCGAATGAGGCGACCGAACGAGCACGGACGGAGGCCACTAAGGCGATCGCCGCACTCAATCGGGTCGACACAGCGGACCCACGTGCCTCGTCGTACTTGCAGGAGATCGCCGAGTTCGTCGTGACCCGACAGCGTTGATATTCTTCCTACGCTTCAAGCGGAGGTAGCCTCGCAACTTCCCATCGTGGACCGCCGCGACAGGACGGTTTAATTGTCTCGCGACCTAATCCATTTGTATGAGTGATCTTACAGGACGGTCGGTCGCGATTGTCGGCTCGGGCGTTGGAGGACTCGCGACGGCGTGCCATTTGGCACGCGCAGGTGCTGATGTGACCGTCCTGGAACGGAACGAACAACTCGGTGGGCGGCTGAGCCGACTCTACCGCGATGGGTTCACCTTCGATATGGGGCCGTCGTGGTACCTGATGCCAGACGTCTTCGAGCGGTTCTTCGCAGCGTTCGACCGGGATCCAGCGGACTTCTATGAGTTGACCCATCTTGACCCACACTACTCGGTATTCTTTGACGACGGAGATCGAGTGGAGATCTCCGCCGATGTCGACAAGACGAAGGGACTCTTTGAGGCGTACGAGTCAGGTGCGGGCGACGCGCTTGAGGCCTATCTTGAGGAGTCAGAACACACCTACGAGATCGGGATGGAGGAGTTCGTTTACACCGATCGATCACGGTTACGCGACTGGATTGATCCAGCACTGATCCACGCCCGGGATCTAACTCTCCGCGGTTCGATGCAGGACCACGTCGAGTCGTACTTCGATCATCCAAAACTCCAGCAGCTGATGCAGTACACCCTTATCTTCCTCGGCGGGTCGCCGACGAACACGCCGGCACTGTACAACCTCATGAGCCACGTTGATTTCAATCTCGGCGTGTTCTATCCCCAGGGTGGACTGGGCACCATCGTTGATGCGTTAGTTGAGCTTGGGGCATCCCTCGGCGTGGAGTACCGGGTGAACTGCGAGGCGCGCGAGATTAAGGGTCAACGCGGTGGCTTCAGTCTTGAGGTCGCCCGCCCCGAACATAGTGGACCCTCACCGATCGCGGATGCGCCGGCAGACGCTCCACCGCAGGTATCGGCAGCCGCCGATGGTCCGCCGACAGCGACCGAGACCCCTGAGGTAACCGTTGCCGACGGCGGGACGACGGCCGCCGGCGTCCCGGCAGACATTGTCGTGGGTAACGCCAATCTCGCCCACATCGATCAGGAGCTACTTCCGCCGGAGAAGCGAAGCTACGGCACGGACTACTGGGAGGGGCGGACCTACGCGCCGTCGGCGTATATGCTCTATCTGGGCGTCGAAGGAGAGCTCCCTGGGCTTGATCATCACACGCTGTTGTTGCCGACGGACTGGAGCGATCACTTCGAATCGATCTTCGAGGCCCCCGCCTGGCCGGACGATCCGTCGATGTACCTGTGTGTACCCTCGAAGACCGACGAGACGGTGGCGCCGGACGGACATCATGCAGTGGTCGTCCTCGTCCCGATCGCGCCCGGACTCGATGATGGACCGGCGGAACAGGGGCCCTTCCGTGAGGAGGTACTTGAGGGAGTCACCGCCTACACCGGCGTGGACCTTCGCGATCGGATCGTTGTCGAGGAGTCCTTCTGCGTCTCTGGGTTCGCCGAGCGGTATAACAGTTATAAGGGCAGCGCACTGGGAATGGCCCACACACTCACCCAAACGGCACTCTTCCGGCCAAACCATCGCTATCCGGGGATTGATGGCCTCTATGCGGTCGGAGCCTCAACCAACCCGGGAATCGGCGTGCCGATGGGACTCATCAGCGGCGGGATCGTCGCCGAGAAGATCATCGCCGACACCACCTGATCACCAATGGAGCGGGCGTCCTACCTCATCAAGCTCTCGCGGCCGCGGTTCTGGTTTTACCTCGCGGGTCCGATTGTCGTTGCCGTTGCATATGCCGCCGATGGTCCGGCAGATCTGATCACGCCGGCAACGGTAGCACTATTCCTGTATTTTGTCGGCCCAGCAAACGTCTATCTGTACGGAATCAACGACCTCTTCGATACGGAGATCGACGCGACAAATCCGAAGAAGGGAGACAAAGAGGTCCACTACACCGGTCAGGGGTTCGTGCCGGTGATCGTCATCGCCAGCGGACTGGCAGTGTTCGGTCTGTTTCCGCTGGTTGATCGGGGCGCCTGGCCGTGGCTCCTGTTATACGCCGCGTTGGCGACCGAATACAGCGCACCACCGTTTCGGTTTAAGACCACGCCAGTTCTGGACTCAATCTCGAACGGACTGTATATCCTCCCGGGAGTGGCAGCATACGTTACCGTTGCCGGCACGCAGCCGCCGTTAACGATCATCGTCGGGGCCTGGCTGTGGGCAATGGCGATGCATACATTCTCGGCAATCCCCGATATCGAGCCCGACCGACGGGCGGGTATCGATACGACCGCAACCGTCCTCGGCGAGCGGTGGGCATTCGGCTACTGTATCGCCGTCTGGGCCGCAGCCGCCATCGCCTTTGGTATCGAGGACGTGCGCGCCGGGGTTGTCATTGGACTGTACGCGGTGATCGCTGCCGGGTTGCTCACCTCGGAGGTCCCGGTTGATCGGGCGTACTGGTGGTATCCGTATCTCAACACGGGCATCGGCGCAGGACTGACGCTCTGGGCGTTGATTCACGCCGTACCACCATCGGCGGTACTCCCGCCGGCATTCGGATAGCGTCGAATGGTTGATGTACGCAGCCGACCGATGATTGGAGGGATGAATCGGCAGACGATTGAGCAGCGGCTTGAAACGGTCGTCCGGAACAACCGGCCGACAATCGCGTTAACCTTTCCGCTGGTCGGCGTGGCGTTGCTGATCGGCGGCCACGAGAACGTGATTCCGGCGTGGCTCGCGTTCAATCCCTACCTGATCGTCATAGCGGCCTCGATCATGGCCCTGCCACTGATTGCCGGGCTCGCCCCACTGATCGACCGACGTGCTGCCGCCGGACTCGCCTTACTGGCGCTGTTTGCGTGGGGAATCGAACTCGTCGGCGTGAACACCGGCTTCCCGTATGAGAACTTCAGCTATCAGCTACACCTTGGACCAATGTTGTTCGGCGACGTTCCGCTTGCATTGCCAGTGTTTTACTTCCCAATCCTGATCGACGGGTATCTCCTGGCCGTTCTTGCGTTAGGTGGATTTGCCGAGCGGGTGCCGGTTCGGTATCCCGCTGTGATCGGGGCTGTCGTCGGACTCGATTTGATCCTCGATCCAGGCGCAGTCGCGTTGAACTTCTGGGGGTGGGCAGAGCCCGGAGCCTACTACGGTATTCCGGCGATGAATTTCGTCGGATGGGTACTTTCAGGATCGGTCGCCGTTGGACTGTTACACGTCTTCTTTGATCACGACGCGCTGGTCGATCGGCTTGAACAGTGTGAGTTCTTCCTTGATGACCTGATCAACTTCGTGCTCTTCTGGGGTGCTGTCAACCTGTACTTCGGGCACCTCGGACCGGCGCTACTGGCAGGCATCGTACTGCTCGGACTGTTCCGGGTAGAGTGGTTCGATTTTGCCGGACTCGCCGGACGGCAGACCGTCAAGAAGTGAGCAACTACCGGATGGGCAGCGTCTCGCCGGGCTCGGGCGGCCGAGCCGTCGAATCCGGTAACGTCAGATCACTAACGGACCGAAAGACGGATTCAGGGTCTTTCGAGAGCTTCCAGCGGTAGCCTGTCCGGGCGAACAAGGAGAGTTTCCGTAGCGTCGACAACCCAGGCTCATTGTTCAACACGTCGCAGTTGACGGCGCGAATCTGGCTGTGGTAGTCGGCATACAGTACCGAGGCGAGCAGCACGGGGAACTGACAGTCATCCGGGAGGTGCTTGATTCCGGCGATTCCCTCGCGATAGAGGCGTTCAGTTCGGTTGAGCTCGTCACGGATCGCCGCCGCAAATCCAGGAGAGAACTCAAGTTGCTCAATCTGCCCGGCCGTAACACCGTGGCGATCAAGGGTCTCTTGGGGGAGATAGATGCGGTCGCGCTCGACGATGTCCTCGCGGACATCGCGCAGGAAGTTCGACATCTGGAAGGCCTCTCCGAGTGCCCGAGCATGAGGTAGCGCGCGGTCGCGGTTCTCCGGTTCCATGATGGCGGTCATCATGACTCCGACAGCCGCCGCTGACCCACGCATGTACGTCCGGAGTTCCTCGAAGGTCTCATAGCGGTCTTTATCGATGTCGGTCTGCATCGCGTCGATGAAGACATCGATCTCCTGGTCGGGGATGTCGTATTCCTCTTTGACCTCGACAAACGCCTCGAGTTCCGGACGGGTCGGGTCGATCTCACCGAGCGCCTGTTGGCGGAGATCCTCAAGCCGGGCTTCCTGTTCCTCAGGGGGCAGGCGGTTGGCTTGGTCGCCATCGACGACCTCATCGGCGATCCGGAAGAAGGCATAAAGGACGTATGTCGGATGCCGGACCCGGGTCGGGAGGAGGCGCGTCGCAAAGTAAAAAGTCCGCCCTGTATCCCGCTGAATTTCCTTGCATCGCCGGACGAGTTCATCACTGGGCATAGGTTAACTAGTCGAGCGCGACGTTCGGCAACACACCGTGTCGAAGTTGACGCAGAGGGGATAAAACGATTAGGGTTTTCGAAAGCAGTCGTCGCACCGCCGGCATGCGATACTGACACACATCATCAGTTACCGTGCCGATGAGGACCGACGCGGAGCGCGTGATTCGACGACGGCGAAGGTAAGTGTGCTTGCGACACCGAGGAGAAAACCCCCGGTCAATGCCCCCGCAAGATACGAAAGGGCGGCCCGACCGAGCAGGAAGGCACTGAGGCCGTGGAGCACGACCGCGATGGCAATGACATAGAACGGCGCGTTCAAATAACGCCACTCAAGCCGGTCTGCGAGATACTCGTCGGTGATCTGTCCGAGACTGGTGGTGAGACCGGCGGCGGCAAACCACTGAACGGCACCGTAAACAAGCGCTGCGGCGATCTCGACCGCCCCGGGCGACCGACCCTGGGACTGGATGGCCTCAAGTTGATCAACACCGCTGACGCCGCCGATCACGAGCAACGCGATCGCGACGAGGTAGGTGACGATCGTAACACGACCGGCGTATAGACCCTGTCTGAGCCGATCGACGGTTTCATCAAGGAGTTCACCGATCCCGAATCCGCGGGCCAGTAGGTACAATCCGAGCAGGCCGGAGGTAACACCAAAGACAACCCCCGGGAGATCAAAGTAGTTGGCGAGGACAGCCAGCGGGTAAACCAACATGAGAATACCCAGTGGAATCAGGATCGTACCGCGGGTTTCCGGATCGTTGAGCACCTGTTTGACAGTATAATAGACCGATTCGAGGTCCTGTACCTGCCGGACAACGACACGGCGTACGCCGTCAATCGGCATGCGTGAACGGATGACCGGAAGAACGCCCTCATCCTGGGCGCCATCGGTCACCACGAGCGCACGAATCTCCTCGCTCGATTCGAGACTAGCAAGGATTTCGTCGACCTCCTCACCGATACGACGATCGGCGGCAACATCGTCTTCGGGCGCACCGGTGACCGCGGCAACAGTCGCGGGTTCATCCTCGATCGAATCGACGATCTGGAGGCCTTTAAAGAGGACATTGACATCGGAGTCCTCCGGGTCGGCAGTCGCCAGGGCAACGGCCGCCTCTCGCAGGGCTTCGCGACCGACGACAGGCGTCTCAAGCCCCGTCTTGCGGCCGAGGTCGTCGTCACGGTCCACGCACAGGACCAGCAGCATCAGGATCGTGTTGGCAATCGAGCCATACAATTGTTCCGGCCCTGCCGGTCACGTCTCGTGGACGACCGCCCCAAAGAGTGTGTCGACGTTCGGCGCCTCCGTCTCGGCGGTGCCCGCAGGATAGGATCCCGCCGCAAGAATGAAATCGCCCCCGTCGGACACTGGCGCGGACGCGCGCATCACGATGTTGATTGGTGTCTCAAGATCCTCGTAGGTCGCCTGGCCGGTATAGCGACCGACAGTGGCCGTCTCCCCAAGGAGCGTTGTCTGTGCCTCGTCGGTTTGCTGGAGATCGCCAAGTCGGTCACTTTCGGACTGGAGTTGGGTGACGAACTCTCGATGACCCCAGTCGTTGATCGGGTTGAATTCCTGTCCGAGGACGGAGATTTGTGGGGAACTCAGCACCACAAACTGTGCCGCGCGAACCGACTGTGCTCCCGGCAGCGTGACCGGCTTATCGTAGGAGCTCTGGTAGTTGGTGACTGTGACCGTCTGGGTGTCGCCACCGGCCTGGAACTCACGAGTAGTCTCCTGAGGCTGTGTCCCCTGGTCCTCGTAGCCGGTCGTATCGAGGGCGTCCGTCGAGACGGTCGCCGCTGTTGCCTCAAACTCGTCGGGAATAGCCTGGCTGGCACACCCTGCGAGCGCCCCAGTAATCGTCGCTCCCGCCGTCGCAATGATCGTCCGTCGTGTAAACATGCCGCATAAGGGTTGAACACTGGGGGTTGTATATGTTACCCGACAGATGCGGTCGGTTTTTACCCCCGAGTCGTCTAAGGACGATGATGCACTCACAGGGTTGTGAGCAGTGTGCCCGCGGGGGGAAGATGGTGTTGTTCGTCTATGGCTACTGTGAGCACCGGAACTGCTTTTACTGCCCATTAAGCGAGAACCGCAAGGACACCGATCAGGTCTACGCGAACGAACGACCGGTCGAGTCCGACGCGGACGTCCTTGAGGAGGCGCGTCGAATGGATGCCCTCGGGAGTTCGATTACCGGAGGGGAGCCCCAAGAGGTACTCGATCGGACCTGTCATTATATCTCGCTGCTGAAAGACGAGTTCGGTCCAGATCACCACATCCACCTCTATACGGGGATCACAGGGGATCGCGAGAACATGCGCCGGCTGGCCGAGGCCGGGCTCGATGAGATCCGGTTTCACCCACCGCTGGCGCTCTGGGGATCGCTTCATGGAACCGACTGGGAGGACATCCTGTATGTGGCCCGTGAGGAAGGACTTCGGCCGGGCTTCGAGATCCCAGGGATCCGCCCCGAGGCGGAGTTTCTTGAGTTCCTTGATGAGGGGGCCGCCGCGTTCTGTAACGTCAACGAGTTCGAGATCACTCAGGGAAACTACCAGCGGATGCACGACCACGGCTACGAACGAAAAAGCGACGACATGCACGTCGC
>CAZFMU010000029.1:0-1796 GCA_964520165.1 uncultured Salinarchaeum sp.
CACTCCCGTTTATCAGCTGTGTTCCTCTCAAGATCGCATTGGTCGGATCGTCTTACTCTGAGGCGTTCGTACCAGCACCCCCAGCTAATCTGTTGGTCCCTCGAAGTCGCGCTCGCGGCGATATTCCTCAACGAACGCGTCGACATCGAACTGTGATAGGTACTCCTCGAAGGCGCTCGCCTGCTCTGTCTCCGCGTGGCTCATGGCGTGTTCCATCAGATCGACGATCATTTCGACGACCACCTCGTGCAGGCGGCGGGCGTCGAACGTCGTGATCCACGCCATCGCGTAGCCGACTGATCGGTTCTCGGCGGCGTCATAGGTCACGACACGATCCGGAAACTCCTCGAGTACCATCCCCATCAAGTGTGGGGTGCCGAACTCGCCAAAGCCGTCGTCGGTGTCAATCACCGTTCGGAGTGTCTCGACGAGTTCTTCCGGGACGAACCGGCTCGGTGGGTGTACGTCGAGAACAACGGCGTGGCGGTCGCCACAGGAACACTCGAACTCACGCAGCCCCATGTCGATCTCGCTTGTCGACAGTGTCTCCCCACAGGGGAGTTCAAGTGCAAAACTGCCATCTGCTCCCATCACTCTCACGAGGGAATCAACCAGCAAACCGTTGTCGTTGCGCGCCGATCAGGGCCAATCGTCATGAGCTGGAGCATCGGTCGACGCGGTCCCGTCTGTTATGTCGTCATCCACAAGCGCCCATCCGGCGGCGTCTGCTGCGGCCTTAACTTCCTGAAACTCCCAGTCAAGGTCGGCAACCAGCGTCCGATCCTCGGTGGTAGCGCCGACGAAGACATACCGGTCGGTTGGGAACTGCCGGGCGATCGACTGGAGACTGCTTGCCCGATCCTCGGGCCCGGAGAAGAAATCGAGGTCGATGGCGCGTTCACGGGCGAACGACTTGACGACGTAGGTCGGTGCCTCGGCGACGATCCCGCGGTGGGCGCTCCACTCGCGCGCCTCGGCCATTGCCATCCCTGGATTCGCTAGTTGCCGGATCGCCTCCAGATCGAAGGCGAGAGTCATGTCCCGATCGCTCATCTGCTAGATTCGGGCGACACGGTAGCCTAACGCTGTCGGTCCTCGCACACTCAGTCGGCCGTCTCCTTGGCCGGCGCCAGCTCCATTGGATCAAGATCTTCCGCCAGCAGTGCCTCTTTCGCACCAGCGACAGGGTACTCCTCGCGGATGATCTCCTTGATGGCGTTTTGCGGTGCGAGATCACCGATCAACACCGCGCCGATCACCTGTCCATCGCGGATGCCCAGCCGTCGCCACTCATTTTCGCCGTAGAACGCCTCGACGTATTCTTCGGCCTCCGTGGGATGCCCGATCGACAGGAACGGGAAGTCAAAGTGACTGACCGAGTACGTCGAAACCATCCGGAACTCGGAGGTGTGGGCGTCGGCGGCCATGTTCTCCGCGGCGACCTGGCCCTGTTCCTTCGCGGAATCCCAAGAGCCGTTTTTCTCATGGGAGTCCGTGATCGTATCGTAGTACGTCGTGACGTCGCCGGCCGCGTAGACATCCTCAAGACTCGTTTGCATGTGCTCGTCGACGACAAGGCCGTGGTCGGTCTCGATACCGGTCCCTTGGAGGAACTCGGTATTGTAATCGAGTCCGATCCCGACCCCGACAAATTCCGATTCAAACCGCTCGCCGTTCGGATCGACGACGGCGGTGACGTGGCCGTCATCGTCGGTTTCGAAGTAGTCGACGCCACTCTCGAAGACGGGCTCAACACCGAGGTCCCGTAGTCCCTCGTGGACGATCTCGGCGCCCTC
>CAZFMU010000029.1:1896-14479 GCA_964520165.1 uncultured Salinarchaeum sp.
TGCGCCTCCGGATCGGCGTCAACGATCAGGGTATCGAGCTCCAGATCGATATCCCGCTCCTCGTACCAGTCGGGGTCGGCCATCGAGATGACCGCCTCCGGCAGCTTGCCCTTGGCGTGCTCCTTGATGAGAATCCGGTTGTACAGCGCTTCGCCCTCGTCCGTGATCACGGTGATATCGGCGTCCGGGTCCTCCGATCTCAGCGTGTCTGCGGCCGTATGCCCGGCGATCCCATCGCCAATAATAACGTATGATGTCATACCGCTCTATTCTTCATCCCGCATCATATGAGTTCCTCTCTATCCCCGCGGAAAATATTGCCCACAGATTGCACAATCGTCAATCCGGTACGGCGGGTCCACGATACCGCTGGGTTTTTGCGGCCGCTCTTCGACGCCCAGGTATGGTGACGGTCTGGGCGCCAGCGACGAGCGCCAATCTCGGCAGCGGCTTCGACGTGTTCGGGCTCGCGCTTGACCGTCCGGCCGACGTGATCTCGGTCGAACGGGCGTCGGAGACAACCATCGATGTCACCGGCGTCGGCAGCCGATACATCCCGGAGGATCCGGCGGAAAACACCGTCGGGGCGGTCGCCGACGCGCTCGGGGTTGACGCCCACATCACGATCGACAAGGGGGTGCGACCGGCCTCCGGGCTCGGCTCGTCTGCGGCCAGTGCGGCCGGTGCAGCACTTGCTTTGGCCGAACTCTATGATCTTCCGTACTCACGACGCGAGCTCATTCCCATCGCAGCCGAGGGCGAGGCGCTTGTCTCCGGTGAGGCACACACCGACAACGTCACGCCAGCATTGCTCGGCGGCTTCACGATCGCGGCCGGGGCCGCCGACACGGTCACCGCGATTGACGCCACGATCCCGTTGGTTGTCTGTCTCCCTGAGATTGTCGTCTCGACCAAGGATGCCCGTGGTGTCCTCCCAGAGTCAGCGACTCTCGAAGAGGTCGTCGCGACGGTCGGCAATGCCGGGACGCTCGTTGCCGGGATGTGTCGTGACAACCCGCAGCTGGTCGGCCGCGGTATGACCGATCCGATTGTCACTCCTGCCCGTTCGCAGTTGATCGACGGCTATGACGCCGTTCGTCAGGCGGCTCTTGCGGCCGGCGCAACCGGCGTGACCGTCAGCGGGGCTGGACCAAGCCTGATTGCGACCTGTCAGCCGGGTCAGCGACGCGCCGTTGCGAGTGCAATGATTGCGCGCTTCGATGAGCGCGGTATCGACGCACGGGCGTATCAGACGGCGATCGGGGCGGGTGCGACCGTGCTCGAAGACGAATAGACAGCGAAAACGAAGTCGGTCGGGCTATACTCCGCGACCCTGGATCTTCTCTTCTTCGGGCAGGTCGACGTTCGCGTCGCCTTCCATGCCCTTGCCGATGCCCTTCGTGATACTTGCAAGCGCCTCTGGGTCGTCCCAGTTGTTGACGGCCTCGACAATGGCCTTCCCCATCTCCTCGGGGTTCTCGGCGCCAAAGATGCCCGATCCGACGAAGATGCCGTCACAGCCATGATGCATCATCAACGCGGCGTCAGCGGGCGTTGCAATGCCGCCAGCGGCGAAATTGACGACTGGCAGTCGGCCCATCTCGGCTGTTTCATGCACCAGATCGATCGGCGCTTCGTTCTCGCGGGCCCACTTCTCGCGTTCCTCCTTGGACATGCCCGTGAGCTTCCGAATGGCGCTTTTGATGTTCCGCTGGTGGTGAACGGCCTGATTGACATCGCCGGTGCCGGCCTCACCCTTGGTACGGATCATCGCTGCCCCCTCGTTGATGCGCCGGAGCGCTTCACCGAGGTTCCGGGCGCCACAGACGAACGGTGATGTGAACTTGTGCTTCTCGATGTGATAGCGGTCGTCCGCGGGCGTGAGCACCTCGGATTCGTCGATCATGTCGACGCCGAGCGCCTCAAGAATCTGGGCCTCCTTGGTGTGACCGATCCGTGACTTGCCCATAACGGGAATCGATACCTCGTCGATAATTCCTTCAATATCAACGGGGTCGGCCATCCGGGCGACGCCACCCCGCTTGCGGATATCGGCGGGAACCGCCTCAAGCGCCATTACCGCGACAGCACCGGCATCCTCCGCAATCCGAGCCTGCTCGCGGTTGATGACGTCCATAATCACACCGCCTTTCTGCATCCGCGCGAACCCACGCTTGACCAGCTCCGTGCCGCGCTTGAGTTCGTCTAAGTCAGTTGTTTCCGGCATGGACCGTGATTGACTACCCCGCTACTTACTACTGTTGCTGGCGGTAGCCTCGACCGAGAGCCTGCGTATCCGGATGCAATCCGGCGATTGTCGCCGGCTGATGACTCTATCATTGTCGGCCGATCGTGTGTGGATCTTGCTAGGAGCACAACGTTTTTTTGGGAGTCCAGAGAGGTTCCCATCACCCATGTCAGACGGTGGCTTTCCGACCGACTACGAAATCGCACAGGACGTCGACCTCGACCCAATCCACGAGGTCGTCGAACCATACGGCGTATCCGCATCCGATCTTGAGCAGTACGGTGACTATAAGGCCAAACTGTCGCTCGATGCGGTCGACCGATTGAAACACGAGCAGACCACAGGTGACGAGAATCTTGTGCTTGTGACCGGAATGACTCCGACGCCACTCGGCGAGGGGAAGACGGTCACGACCGTTGGCCTCGGCCAGGCCCTCAACCACATGGGCCACGATGCGGTTTCGGCCATTCGCGAACCCTCGCTGGGGCCGGTCTTCGGTGTCAAAGGAGGTGCCGCTGGTGGAGGATACTCGCAGGTCCTGCCGATGGAGGACATCAATCTCCACTTCACCGGCGACATCCACGCCCTGACGGCCGCCCACAATCTCATCGCGGCGATGCTCGATGCGCACATCTCGAAGGGTAACGAGCTCAACATCGATGATACGAACATCGAGTGGAAGCGCGCCATCGACATGAACGACCGCGCGCTCCGACACACCATCGTCGGCGTTGGCGGCTCCTCGAACGGCGACACCCGCGAGGACGGGTTCATGCTGACCGCTGCCTCCGAGCTGATGGCGGTGCTTGCGCTGGCAAGCGACCTCGGCGATCTCAAAGAGCGTGTCGGCCGGATTATCGTCGCCTACGACGAGGACGGCGAACCCGTCACGGTTGACGATCTTGAGGCGACCGGCGCCGTGGCCATCCTGCTTCGGGATGCCCTCAAGCCCAACGTCGTCCAGACAGTCGAGCACACACCGGTGTTGATCCACGCGGGCCCGTTCGCCAACATTGCCCACGGGACGAATTCGCTGATCGCCGACGAGGCGGCCTTCGGGATGGGCGACTGGGTCATCACCGAGGCCGGCTTCGGCTCCGATCTCGGTGCCGAGAAGTTCATGAATGTCGTCTGTCAGTTCGGCGACATGGCCCCCGACGCGACCGTTCTGGTCGCCTCCTGCCGTGCGCTCAAATACCACGGGAAGGACATGTGGCCGGCCGACACCGACGCGCTTGAGGAGGAGGATGTTGAGGCGCTTAAGGCCGGCTTCGAAAACCTGGATCGCCACGTCGAGAATCTCCAGCAGTTCGGCTCACCGGTCGTCGTTGCGATCAACCGCTTCCCCTTCGATACCGACGAGGAAGTGCAGGCCGTTCTTGATCACTGCCGGAACGACCTCGGCATCAACGCAGCCGTCTCCGAGGTCTTTGCCGACGGCGGCGAGGGCGGGGTTGATCTCGCCGAGGAGGTCATCGCCGCCGCTGAGGAGCCCTCGGACTTCCAGCACCTGTATGATCCTGCCGACTCGATCAAGGACAAGATCGAGACGATCGCCACCGATATTTACGGCGCTGATGGCGTCAACTACGAAGGCAGCGCCGAGAGCGATATCGAACGCATGGAGGAACTCGGCCTTGATGACATCCCGGTTGTGATGTCGAAGACGTTCCACTCGCTGAGTGACGACGCGAGCAAGAAGGGGGCGCCCGAGGACTGGACCCTCGATGTCCGCGAGGTCTATCCCTCTGCCGGGGCCGGGTTCCTCGTCGTGTTGACCGGCGATGTCATGGTGTTGCCTGGACTCCCCGGCCGCCCGGCTGCCGCCGACATGGATATCGACTCCGAGGGAACGATCACCGGGCTGTTCTGAGGTTAGCCTCGTCTCCGGCGATTCGGGGATCGACTTGTGTATCGCTCGGGGGCACACCCCGGGGCCTTCGCTTTGACCGTGAACCGCCTCGGGGTCAAGCCCCGAGGCATTCGCCTCGACAGCCTGTAAAATACGCCGCCCGCGGTTTCTGATTAGTCGTCTTCTGCCTCGGCGACCATTGTCGTCTCGACCGGCTCGACAGCGACTTCGCCGGCCGACGCGGAAGCCGCTTTGTACTCGGGGATTTTCGAAACGGGGTCAAGTGCATCGTTAGTGAGTTTGTTGACCGGCGCGTCGGAGTAGTGGAACGTCGTCCAAAGCACCCCCGGTTGTGTGGCATCGGTGACCTGTGCGGTCAGTTCGATCTCGCCACGCGGTGAGCGCAGTCGCACGTCGTCGCCATCTTCGATCCCGAGTTCCTCGGCATCATCGGGGTGAATGTCGACGAAATTCTCCGGCGCAACGCGGTTGAGCAGATCCGATCGGGTGCTCATCGCCCCCGTGTTGAACTGCTGTTCGATCCGAGCGGTCGTCAGAATGAACGGATACTCCTCGCTTGGCTCCTCCGCCGGTGGGGTGTGTCCGACGCCCCGGAACTGCCCGCGCCCCGATGGCGTGGCAAACGAGTCCTCATAGAGGTACTCAAGCCCGTCGTCGTCCTCGTCATAACAGGGCCATCGCAGCCCATCCGGATCAATCCGGTCGTAGGTGAGTCCCCGGTAGATCGGGGCCGCCTCGCGGAGCTCCTCAAAGGCGTCCTCCGGTCCGTCGTACGACCAGTGCTCATCAAAGAGCCGATCGCCGATCTCGTTGATAATCTCGAAGTCACGGCGGGTGTTCTCGTAGACGGTCTCAATGGGGCGCATTAGCTGCACCCGGCGGTCGGTGTTGGTGACAGTCCCATAAGATTCCGCCCACGACGCGGCCGGAAGAATCACATCGGCAAGCTCGGCCGTCTCAGTCATGAAGACATCCTGTGCAACGACGAAGTCCATCCGCTCGAAGCCAGCAACGATCTCGTCGTTGTTGGGCTCGCTCATGACGGGATTCTCGCCCAGCACGAATGCGCCGTGGATCTGATCACCACCACTGTGAGCAACCTCGACGTGGGTCAATCCTGGCTCCGCAGGTGGTTCGAATCCCCAAACATCGGCAAGGTGATCGCGAGCCTCTGGGTCGTCGACGGACTGGTATCCTGGGAATACGCCCGGGAGCCCTCCGACGTCGCTGTTCCCCTGGACGTTGTTCTGGCCGCGTAGTGGGTTGACGCCTGTTCCGGGCTCGCCAAAGTTCCCTGTCGCCAACGCGAGGTTGATCAGGTTCTGGACGTTGTCGGTTCCACACCGGTGTTGGCTCATACCCATCCCGGTGAAGATCGCCGCCCGATCGGCGGTTGCATACCGTTCGGCGGCCGTCTCAAGGTCATCGAGATCAACGCCTGCTTCCGCAGCAGCGGCCTCGCGATCGACCGTCGCGAGGTGCTCGCGGAGCTCATCGAAGCCGTCCGTGCGCTCCTCGATGAACGCCTCGTCGTACCACCCCTCCTCAAGAATCGTCTTGAGCACCGCGTTCAACAGCGGGATATCGGTTCCCGGCTCGTTGGCGATGTGCAGATCCGCGTCTCGGGTCGTCTTGTTCTCGTGTGGATCGATCTGAATGACGAATGTCCCGTCGCTTGCCGCCTGTTTGAAGTAGTTGTTGAACGCGACGGGGTGACTCTCGGCCGGATTGGCACCCTGGATCCAGTAGACATCGGCCTCCTGGAGATCGTCCATGCTGTTGGTCATGGCCCCACGGCCGACCGCCTGATTCAGCGCGGCGACGGTCGAGGAGTGACACAACCGGGCACAGTTATCAACGTTGTTCGTTCCGAGTTGCCGGGCGATCTTCTGATAGAGATAATTGACCTCGTTGGTGAGTTGCGAGGAGGCAAAAAACGCCATGGCGTTGGGCCCGTGTGTCTCGACGATGTCTTCGATCTCTGTAACCACACGCGAGAGCGCTGTCTCCCAGCTTGTCTCGTGGAACTCGCCGTCGTCACCCTTGACTAGCGGCTGTGTGAGTCGGTCCTCGTGCTCGACGATCTCATCGGCAGACATCCCCTTGATACAAAGTGAGCCATCGTTGACCGGGTTGTCATGCCAGCCGGTCAGGTCAAGCCCGGATTCCGTATCCAATTCGACTCCGCAGCCGACGCCACAGTATGGACAGATGGTGTGTGTCGGTGAGGCCTCCTCGCTCATGCTGGTGCCTATGTGGGATTCGTTCCTGATTAAATTACTGATCGGTACCCCGTGTCTCCTGTATCCTCGCCATCATCTTGCCGATGGGATCGGACGTTCGGCCGGTTTCCGGTGGCGTTATTCAATGATCGTTTGCCATCGATCCCGGGTGCGGTGTTGCCCCGATAGGCGTCATATCATCCGGAACATCCGCCATATCGAGCCGTCTGAGGAGGGACTTCGTGGGACGCCCCTGACTGTCCCACGCTCTGATGGCGTAGTAGGCATCAAGTGCCTGTGCGAAGGCCGTCGGATCAACGCGAGCATTATCATCGGATCGCGGCATCGCAAACACTGCTGGCAGCCGGTCGGCCTCCCGATCGAACCCCTCGCGGACGTTGAACAGGCGTGTCAGTGTCCAGACGCGCTCGCCAACGCGTCTGAGTTCGTCTGGCGTATACGAGAGTCCGACCACCTCAAGAAGTTCGGCCCCATAGTCACTGAGTGTGGCCTCGCCGACGAACGAGTCGGCGATCAAACACCAGTATGCCGACATACGTGTCTGCTCGGCGGCAACGACACGCGCCTGGCGTGCCGGTGACCAGGTACGCGCGTCAAACGGTTCCTCCTCAATGGGCATCGACCGGCGGTGACAGGCGCCGCGGTCGCTGGTCGCGTACGCGAGAGCCATTGTGCTGGCGCGCCGTGGATCGTACGGAGGGGCATCCATGGCCTTTACTGTCGGTATCAGTTCGTCCCCTCCGTAGCGCTCAGCGGCTGCGGCGACCCCCTCGGCGAGCGTATCGGCCAGTTGACCGTCTCGGGTCGCGATGGCCGTGATGAGCGCTCGGAGTGTGTCGTCCTCGCCGAAGCCAACCGACCGGTCGATGAGCCCCTCTTCGGCGGCGAGTACGGTCCAAGCGGCGACATTGCCGGCGGTGATGAGATCCAGTCCCAGTCGGTCACACGCCTGTCCAAGTGTCACGACTGCGTCGAAGTCGTCAATGCCGAGTCCCGCCCCAAGCGACATCGCCGAGGCGCCGCGTGGGACATACTCGCCAGTCTCGGTCGGAATTCGATAGCTCCCAGGGAACGACCCATCGTCCTCCCGCTCAGCAGCAGCGGTCTCAACGGCTTCGATGCCGATATCCTCAGCGCCCTCAAAGTGTCCGGCCTGCCAGCCTTCGGTCTGGAGTGTGCCGGTGGCGTCGGCGACATCAATCGTCTCGGCCGTCCCGCTGGCGGTCCGCCACTCACCAACGTCGCTCTCCTCGTACGCGCCAACGTACTCATCGACAATCGCCGGCCGATCATCCGGCGGATCGTTCCGTGCGATGACGGCTTTGAGCCGCTTGGCCCCCATTACTCCCCCAGCCCCACCGCGCCCGGCGTGGTGTTCGCCGCTGTCTGATGCGATGGTCGCGTAGGCCACCTCGTGTTCGCCGGCCGGCCCGATGGCCGCCACACCCCCCTCAAACGCCTCATCGGCGTCCACTGTGTCGGCACCACCCAATTCCGGCACCGGAACGATTTCCGCATCGCCGTCTTCAACGACGATGGCGCTCAGCTGGTCGGCCCGCCCGGTGATAATGAGCCCCATGTGTGTCTCAAGTGACTCGGCCAGCCGCGAGGCGAACGTGCCACCGCTGTAGGAGTCTAAGAATCCGCCGGTGAGCGGTGACTTCGTGATCGCTGCGTACCGGGTTTCACCGGGTACGATCCCCGAGAGCGGCCCGAGCATGAATAACAGCGGCATGTCGGGATCGCGCGGAGCTGTTTCCGGGTTGGTTTCGGCGTAGAGATACCGGGCACCGATACCCTTGCCACCGAGAAACTGTCGACGCCACCGAGGGGGAATCCGCTCGCTGGTGACCGTCGCCGTCGAGAGATCAACCCGCAGGAGTCGATCCGGTGGCGTCAGTTCCATGTCCGTTGTTGGCCGATTGCCGCAAAAACGTTTGGTCATCTGCCGCGGCAATGATTGCGTCATCAGGTCGTGAGCCCCCGACACGCGCTTCGGAACCTTCTTTATGGCGCTGGTGATGACACACAGGTACAGATGCCAGTACTCTGGCTGGAGGAGATTGGGGCGGACGATACCGATATTGTCGGCGGCAAGGGCGCCTCCTTGGGCGAACTAACCAGCGCCGACCTTCCCGTCCCCCCGGGATTCGTTGTTACCGGGGCTTCATATCGATCGTTTCTCCAGGACACCGGGATCGAAACCGAACTCTTCGATATCGTTGATGTCGACGCCGACAATCCGGAGGATCTCGCGGACGCCGCCGAACGCGCACAGTCGCTGATCCTTGAGGCGGAGTTCCCCGAGGACCTCCGTGAAGAAATCATAGCAGCGTATAACGACCTGAGCGGCGATAGCCCGTTTGTCGCCGTCCGGTCGAGTGCGACCGCTGAGGATCTGCCCGACGCGAGCTTTGCCGGCCAACAGGAGACCTTCCTTAATGTCACCGGCGACGATCTGATCCGCCGCGTCAAGGACTGCTGGGCGTCGCTGTTTACCCAGCGGGCCATCTACTACCGGCAGGATCAAGGCTTCTCACATGAGGCCGTCGACATCGCTGTCGTTGTGCAACGGATGGTCGACGCCGAAAAGAGCGGCGTGCTCTTTACGAGCCATCCGTCGACCGGCGACCCACAGATGATTGTCGAATCGGCCTGGGGACTCGGTGAAGCCGTCGTGGCCGGCGAGGTCTCCCCGGACAACTATGTGATCGACCGCGAGAGCGAGGCGGTCGTGGACGTCTCCGTGGCCGAAAAGCGCCTGAAATACGAGCGCGATCCGGAGACCGGCAAAACGGTTGAGGCCGAGGTCCCCGAGGACCAACAGACCGCCCAGGTACTCAACGAGTCCGAACTTGAGGAACTCCGACAACTGGGTGAGCGTGTCGAGGCCCACTACGGCCAACCACAGGATGTCGAGTGGGCGATGGCCGACGGATCAACCTACATGCTCCAGTCCCGACCGATCACGACGATCAACCCCGGTGTCGAGGAGGCCTCGGGCATGGCTAACGCCGTCGGGACCGAAACCACAAGCGACGCCGACAGCCGCGGATCGGGTGGGAACGGCAGTAACGACAGTAATAACGGCGATGTGCTGGTCACCGGCCTAGGGGCAAGTCCCGGTCAGGCGAGTGGCGCCGCACGCGTCCTTGAGACGCCCGAAGACATGGACCGTGTTCGTGAGGGTGACGTCATTGTGACTGAGATGACGACCCCCGATATGGTCCCCGCGATGAAGCGAGCGGCCGCCATCGTCACCGACGAGGGTGGGATGACCAGTCACGCCTCCATTGTTTCCCGTGAACTCGGCGTTCCGGCTGTTGGCGGTGCGGGTACCGCAACGACGCGAATCGATGACGGCCAGCAGATCGCGATCAATGGCGAAACGGGGGCCGTCCGCGAGGGTGATATCGACACCGATCACGATCCCGTTGGCGAGGTGCGCCCAGACACCCCGGTCAAACCCATGACCGCCACCGAGGTCAAGGTCAACGTCTCTATTCCCGAAGCGGCCGAACGCGCCGCGGCGACGGGTGCTGATGGTGTTGGCTTGCTTCGGATGGAGCACATGGTCCTCTCGCTTGAGAAGACCCCCGAGCGGTACATCGCCGACCACGGCGAGGATGCCTACATCGACGAGCTCGTCGACGGCATCGAAGGGGTCGCCAACGAGTTCTATCCCCGACCGGTCCGTGTCCGGACGCTCGATGCCCCGACCGACGAGTTCCGCGAACTCGAAGGCGGCGAGGACGAGCCCGTCGAACACAACCCGATGCTCGGCTACCGCGGGATCCGCCGGGCGCTTGATCGCCCGGAGGTCTTCCGTGCGGAACTTCGGGCCTTCCGTCGCCTCTACGAAATGGGTTACGACAACGTCGAGATCATGTTCCCGCTGGTCAATGACGGCGATGATGTCATTGCCGCCCGTGAACATCTTGAGGCCGTCGGGATCGATACCGATCGTCGCTCGTGGGGGGCGATGATCGAGACGCCAGCAGCCGCCCTCTCCGCGGAGTCGCTTGCCGAGGCCGGACTTGATTTCGTCTCCTTTGGCACGAACGACCTCACCCAGTACACCCTCGCCGTCGACCGGAACAATGAGGCGGTGGCCGACCGGTTCGACGAACTCCATCCGGCGGTGCTCACGCTTATCGAGGACACCATTGCGACCTGCCGAAAACACGACGTCAAGACCAGCATCTGTGGCCAGGCCGGGTCGAATCCCGAGATGGTGGATTTCCTCGTTGAGGCCGGTATCACCTCGATTTCGGCAAATATCGACGCCGTTCGAGATGTCCAACACGAGGTCAAACGGACCGAACAGAAGATGCTCCTCGACTCGGTTCGCACGAACTGACGGCTATCCCAACCGAACTGCCGTCCCGTAGGCGATGACCTCGGCGCCGCCGTCGATGATCTCCGAGGTTTCGAGTCGGACGTTGACGACGGCATCCGCACCCATCTCCTCCGCTTGGGCTTCCATCCGCGCTAGTGCCTCGTCGCGGGCCCGAGTAAGCAACTCCGAGTAGCCCTTGAGTTCGCCACCGGTGATATTCCGGAGCGACTGAGTGATGTCCCGGCCGATGTTGCGGGCCTCGACGGTGTTTCCACGCACGAGTCCGAGCGATTCAACAATCTCCTGCCCCGGCACCGTGTCTGTCGTTACGGTCTGCATATACATCTCCTGAGGCGCCCGGTACACAAAGCGTCATCGCCCGGTTTGATCGGTCCTACTGTTCCGTCGGCTGGACAGGCCCATCGCCGATCACTGCCTCAAGTGCCTCAACGAACGTCTCTCGGGTCGGAAAATAGTCCACGTCGGCCTCGGCAAGCAACTCGGCGACCGGTCGTGGGCCATTCGGTGTTCGAACCTCGGTGTCACCCTCTCTATCGTGAACAGTCGAGCCCTCGATCGGCCAGGTCAGTCGGTCAGCAACGCGGGCCAGCGGAGCCCCGGCGACCGGCTGATGCTCGCCGAGTTCGACGCTCTGGTCGTCCTCGTCTGCCATGGCCTTCGGTCATGTCCCGGCCGAATTGTGCCTTTCGTTACCGATCGGCTATTTCCGAAGGACCAGGCGGAGGATATCCTCGTCCTTAAGTGTGTGATCAAGCCCGACCTGCTGGTCCTCGTGTTTGGCGCTCGGGCCAGTTACACGCGCCATGCGGTAGCGGTCGGTGAAGCCGAGCTTCTCGACGGCGTCCTCAACGGTGGCTCCCGCCTCAAGGATGAGCGGCTCGTCGTAATCGACCCCACGGCCCGGCTTGTCCATGTACACGCGGATCAACCCGAGATCCTCCCAGAGGCGCTCGGTCAGTGCGTCAAGCCCCTTCCTTTCGGTCGCGCTGATAAAGACCGCCTCCTCGGGATCGATGCCGTGACTGCGGAGATTCTCGTGGACGGTCTCGGCGTACTCCGGATCGAGGAGATCGGCCTTGTTGACCGTCACCATTGACGGCAGATACACCCGGTTGTCCATGATGCCGTCAATGAGTCGATCCAGATCAACCTGCTCGTTGATCACCACATCGGCGTTGACATAGCCGTGTTCACGGAGGACGCTCTTGATTGTCGCCTCGTCGAGATTGAGGTCGACGCTGGCGGTGATATCGAGCCCGCCTTTGCCCTTTCGAGTGATCGAAACGCGCGGCGGCTCGGTGTCGAGCCGGATCTTGTTTGCGTGTAACTCCTCGCGAAGGCGTTCGTACTGATCGATCTCGAACGCCGAGAGGACGAACACGATAAGGTCGGCCGCTCGAACGACCGAGAGAACCTCCTGACCACCACCGCGCCCGCTCGCGGCACCTTCGATCAGCCCCGGAATATCGAGCAACTGGATGTTCGCCCCTTTGTACTCAAGCATTCCGGGGTTGACCTCAAGGGTCGTGAACTCGTAGGCCCCGGTCTCGCTATCGGCGTTCGTGAGCGCGTTCAACAGCGTGGATTTCCCGACGCTCGGAAAGCCAACAAGCGCAACCGTCGCGTCGCCGTGTTTTTCGACGTGATAACCACCCCCGCCGCCGCTCGATTGGCGCTGGCGGGCTTCGAGCTCCTCCTTTTTCTCCGCGAGTTTCGACTTGAGCCGGCCGATGTGCTCCTCGGTCGACTTGTTGTACGGCGTGTTCGCGATTTCCTCGCGGAGTTCTTCGATCTCCTCTTCGAGCCCCATCGACTATCAGTTGCGTAGACGACCCGACCGAAAAAGCCCATCCTTTTGT
>CAZFMU010000030.1:0-5206 GCA_964520165.1 uncultured Salinarchaeum sp.
GATGCCGCCTCCCGGATTTGAACCGGGGACAGCTCGATCTTCAGTCGAGTGCTCTCCCAGTCTGAGCTAAGGCGGCGTACAGCTTGAATTGGACCGATTATACAAAAAAGAATTTCGAATCCCGCGCCCGGATCGGAATGATTTTGGGCCGGACGAATCGGGTATGTTGTGATGGTGACTCTCATGGCCGAGCTGTCTCTCCTCTACCCCCTCGCCATTGGCGTCCCGCTGTTGATCCTCACGGTGGTCCTCATCCTGCGGTTCCGCCGGTGGCGCCGCGTTCGATCCGAGACCGCCTTCGAGTACCCCAACGCGGCGCCGCCTGGGGGGTATGATGACGGTGACGACCCCGATCACGAGAACGACGACGCCGGACGCTTGGACCGACTCATGCGGTATCTCTACCCCTATCGGCGGCGGTAGCGCCCCCGCGCACGCGCGCGAATGTCAACTCTTAAGCCCCTTGCTACGCTATGTTTGGTATATTCTATGAGTGGCGATGACAATGGGTACAGCGCCGGTCAGATTCAGGTCCTCGATGGCCTGGAGGCGGTGCGGAAACGACCGGCGATGTACATCGGGTCTACCGACGACCGTGGGCTGCACCATCTCGTCTACGAGGTCGTCGACAACGCCATCGACGAGGCACTCGCCGGGTACTGTGACACAATCACCGTGACCCTTCACGAGGATGGGTCCGTTGCCGTCGAGGACGACGGCCGGGGCATCCCCGTGGACACCCACGAGGACCACGACCGACCGGCGGTTGAGGTCATCATGACCGTCCTCCACGCTGGCGGGAAGTTCGACAGCAAGTCCTACCAGGTCTCCGGCGGACTCCACGGCGTCGGCGTCTCCGTCGTCAACGCCCTCTCAAAGTGGCTTGAGGTCGAGGTCAAGCGCGACGGCGCCCTCTGGCGCCAGCGCTTCGACCACGGGGCTCCCGAGGTCGACCTCCAGCGCGTGCGCGATCTCGGCCCTGATGAGGAGACCGGCACGCTGATCCGGTTTTGGCCTGACGACGACATCTTCGAGGTTACTGACTTCGAGTACGCCGTTCTTGAGTCCCGCCTGCGAGAGCTGGCGTTTCTCAACTCCGGCGTCGAGATCACCCTTGAGGACCGCCGTGAGGACACCGCCACGACCTTCGCCTACGAGGGCGGGATCACCGAGTTCGTTGGCTACCTTAACGAGACCCGCTCGACGCTTCATGACGACGTCATCCACTTCACAGATAGTGCGCCAGCCCGCGAGGCCGACGGCACCGTCGAGGTCGAGGTGGCCCTTCAGGGGACCGAGGATGTCCAGAGCTCGATCCACGCCTTCGCGAACAACATCGATACACGTGAGGGCGGCACCCACCTGACAGGCTTTAAGACGGCGCTCACACGGTGTGTCAACGATTACGCTGAGTCCCACGATCTGCTTGGTGATCTTGACGGGCTCAAAGGCGAGGACATCCGCGAGGGACTGACCGCCGTCGTATCGATCCGTCACCCCGACCCACAGTTCGAGGGGCAGACGAAGACCAAACTCGGCAATTCGGAGGTCCGTGGCATCGTCGAGAGTGCAACCCACGAGGGACTGCAGACCTACTTCGAGGAACACCCTGACACGGCCCAGGCGCTGGTGCGCAAGGCCGTTGAAGCGGCCAAGGCCCGCAAGGCCGCCAAGAAGGCCGAGGAGGTCACCCGCCGCAAGAGCGCACTCGAGTCAACCACCCTGCCCGGCAAACTCACTGACTGTCAGTCGCGTGATCCGGCCGAGTCAGAACTGTTCATCGTCGAGGGCGATAGTGCCGGCGGGAGCGGCAAGCAGGCGCGCAATCCCGAGCACCAGGCCGTGTTGCCACTCAAGGGCAAGATCCTCAACGTCGAGAAGCACCGCCTTGATCGCATCCTTGAGAACAACGAGGTGCGGTCGTTGATCACGGCCATCGGCACCGGTATCGGCGAGGAGTTCGACATCGAGGATGCCCGCTACCAGCGGATCATCATCCTTGTTGACGCCGACGTTGACGGCGCCCACATCCGGACGCTGTTGTTGACGCTGCTGTACCGGCATCTCCGGCCGTTGATCGAGGCTGGCTATGTCTACGCCGCCAAGCCCCCACTGTACCGCATCCGCAAGCGTGGGGAAACCTATGATGCCATGACCGAGGCCGAGCGCGACCGGATCGTCGAGGAGATCGGCGACCCCGACCAGGTCCAGCGGTTCAAGGGCCTCGGCGAGATGAACCCCGAGCAGCTCTGGGAGACGACGATGAACCCCGAGAACCGGCGGCTCAAGCGGATTACTATCGAAGATGCCGCAGCGGCCGACCGGATGTTCTCGACGCTGATGGGCGACGCCGTCGAGCCCCGCCGCGAGTTCATCGAGAACCACGCTCCGGAGGCCGACTGGGTCGACATCTAACCCATGAGCTCGAACCGTCCCGATCCCGCCGGCGGAGACATCGAGGCCGCCGATGTCGAGGCCGTCCGGATCGACGAGGAGATGGAGCAAAGTTATATCGACTACGCGATGAGCGTCATCGCCGGGCGGGCACTACCGGATGTCCGTGACGGGCTCAAGCCCGTCCATCGGCGGATTCTCTACGCCATGGAGCGGATGGGCGTAAGCGCCACCGCCAGCCACCGCAAGTCTTCCTCGATTGTCGGCGAGACGATGGGGGATTTCCATCCCCACGGTGACTCCGCAATCTACGATACGCTTGTCCGGATGGCCCAGCCCTTCTCGATGCGCCACCCGCTGATCGACGGCCAGGGGAACTTCGGCTCACTCGATGACGATCCGGCGGCGGCGATGCGGTACACCGAGGCCCGGATGAGCCCGATTGCCGAGGAGCTACTCGCGGACATCGAGAAGGACACCGTTGCCTTTGAATCGAACTACGATGACCGGCTTGAGGAGCCGACGGTCCTGCCGGCGGCGTTTCCAAATCTACTGGTCAACGGCGCCTCGGGGATTGCCGTTGGGATGTCGACGAACATCCCGCCGCACAATCTTGGCGAGATCATCGACGCGACGATCCACCTCATCGACAATCCCGATGCGACCGTCGCTGACCTCATGGAGCACGTCCCGGGGCCGGATTTCCCGACCGGTGGGACCATCGTTGGACGCGAGCCCATCCGGCAGGCCTACACGGAGGGCCGCGGTCGGCTGCGCGTCCGGGCCGACTACGAGCTTATCGAGCAGCCGGCCGGACGCGATCGGATCGTCATCACCGAACTCCCCTACCAGTCGAACAAGGCGCGGATGGTCGAGCGGATCGCCGAGGACGTTAACGACGGGACCATCGAGGGGATCAGCGACCTCCGCGACGAGTCCGATCGTGACGGCGTCCGGGTCGTCGTTGAGTGCAAGCGCGGTGCCAATGTCGAACTCGTCGAGAACCAGCTGCTTGAGCACCACCTAGAGGTCACCTTCGGGGTCATCATGCTCGCGCTGGTGGATGACCACCCCTGTGTGTTGAGCCTGAAGGAGGCACTTGAACACTACATTGAGCACCGCGAGACGGTGGTTCGCCGTCGGAGCCAGCACGATCTTGAGGAAGCGCGCTCTCGGGCACACGTGCTTGAGGGTCGACTCCGGGCGGTCGAACACGCCGAGGCCGTCGTCGAGACGATCCGCGACGCCGCTGACCGCGATGCGGCCATCGAAGCACTTCAGTCAACCTTCGATCTTTCGGAGGCCCAGGCCCGACACGTCGTGCGGATGCAACTGGGGAGTCTCACCTCAATGGAGGCCGACGATATCGAGACCGAGTACGCTGAGGTCCAAGACCGGATCGACCGGCTTGAGACCATTCTCAATGACGAGGCCGAGCTCAGGGCCGTCGTCAAGGACGAACTCCGGGAGATCAAGGCCACCTACGCGGACGATCGCCGGACCGACATCGTGGCTGATCGTACCAACGTCACCCACGAGGATCTGATCCCGCAGGAAGATGTTGTGATCGCCATCAGTGCCGATGGCTACCTCAAGCGCATGCCTCTCTCGAACTTCGATGACCAACGTCGCGGTGGCAAGGGCATCATCGGCGCGGACCTCAAGGAGGACGACCGAATCCGCCGGGTGGTGTGTGTGAATACCCACGACCGACTGCTTGCCGTCACCGATCGCGGACAGGCCTATGAGCTCAAAGGCTATGAGATCCCCGAGATGAGCCGCACCGCACGTGGGACAGCGGCGGTCAATGTGCTTGATCTCGATGCCGACGAGTCGATCATCGCCATGGTCGCCGCTCCGCCCGAGGAGGGCTACTTGGTGACGGTCACCGAGGCGGGCTACATCAAGCGGACCGATATTGCTGCCTTCGAGAACGTACGTTCGACAGGGATCATCGCGGCCGATGTCAACGATGACGACCGGATCGTCGATGCCGTGACGACCACCGGCGAGGATCACCTCCTGATTGCCTCGCGCGATGGCATGACGATTCGTTTCCCCGAGACGGAGGCCCGCTCGATGGGCCGGACCGCACGCGGGGTGGGCGGGATCGATCTTGAGGCCGGCGATGCCGTCGTTGGTGTCACCGGCGTCGATCCCAACGGCGACGCCGACGTACTCACGGTGACCGAGCGCGGCTACGGCAAGCGCACCGCGCTTGCGGAGTATCGGGCCCAGGGGCGTTACGGCAAGGGGCTTGTCGATATCGACACGGGTGACCGCAACGGGCCGGTTGCGGCCCTCCGGACGGTTACTCCGTCAGATCACCTGGTGCTCTATAGTGCTAGTGGACAGATCATGCGAACCCCGGCAGCGGAGATCTCGACCCGCGGCCGTAACACCATGGGTGTAACTGTCATGGAGCTTGAGACCGGGGACGCGGTTGCCGATATCGGCGTTGTCGAGTCCTGAATCCCGGGAGCGGACGAACAACCCAGTGAGGGCGTTACACGGCAAACGAACGTCTACGTGGCGAATGTAGACGTGTGAGCATCTCATTCTCCGCCGGATTTATTAGGATATATAGCGAAAAAGTCTGCATGTCGTCTATCGAACTCACGCCAAGCCAGAAAACGATCCTCACGGCCCTTATCAATCTTCACAGCGAGGAGAACGACGCGGTCAAGGGGGAAGCCATCGCCGAGCAGGTTGACCGAAACCCCGGAACAATCCGCAACCAGATGCAGAGTCTCAAGGCCCTCCAGCTTGTCGAGGGGGTACCTGGGCCAAAAGGTGGCTACAAGCCGACTGC
>CAZFMU010000030.1:5306-14432 GCA_964520165.1 uncultured Salinarchaeum sp.
CCCTCCAGCTTGTCGAGGGGGTACCTGGGCCAAAAGGTGGCTACAAGCCGACTGCAAACGCCTATGACGCCCTCGATATCCAGCGTATGGACGATCCGGCGTCGGTGCCGCTTAAGCACAAGGGCGAACTCGTCCCCGACGGTAACGTCTCCTCAATCCAGCTCAGCTCGGTCCATCACCCTGAACTTTGCCGCGCGGAGATCCGGATCCGTGGCTCCGTCCGGGAGATGCACGAGGGTGACTCGGTCGTCGTCGGCCCAACGCCGCTGTCGAAACTCGTCATCGAGGGGACCGTCGATGGGACCGACGAAGCAAGCAACACCATCATCCTTCATATCGACGGTATGCGCGCGCCGGCCGAGGAGCCGGAGCACTAACCCACCGATTCCGACCGCTGGCTTCGCTGACTGGTATCAAAGCCTTTGTATTCGGTGGTTCCGCAAACTGAGGTATGTCAGCGACGGCTGTCGTGCTCGGGGCTGGGTATGCCGGTGTTCGAGCCGTACAACGGCTAGACGAGCAGTTGCCAGCGTCGGCGGAGCTTCTGTGGATCGATGATAACGATTACCACTTGGTCTTACACGAGGTCCATCGGGCGATCCGTGACCCGGGCGTTGAATCGAGCATCAAGATCCCGATTGAGGAGGTCAAGCCCGCCCGTGCGGAGTTCATCCAGGGCCATGTGACCGGACTCGACACCGACAACCGCACGATTGCGCTCGCCGATGGCGAGACAGTCGATTACGACTACGTGCTGGTTGCCCTGGGGAGTCAGACGGCCTTCTTCGGGATTCCCGGGCTCGATGAGTATGCACACACGCTCAAGAGCTTTGAGGATGCCGTCGGTATCCACGATGCAATCGCCGAGGCGGCGGCCAATGCGACCGACGAGGACCCTGCCCGCGTCGTCGTCGGTGGAGCCGGCCTCTCCGGTATCCAGGCGGCCGGCGAGATTGCCGAGTACCGGGCGGACCACGACGCCCCCCTTGAGATCGTCCTTGTCGAGGCGCTTGAGGAAATCTTCCCCGGTAACGATCGCTCTGTCCAGCGTGAGCTGCGTGTCCTCTTGCGCGAGCACGACGTGCGCATCATGACTGACGATCCGGTCACCGAGGTCACCGACACCGAGGTCCGCTTCGACGAGCGTGACCCACTTGCCTATGACGTGCTGCTCTGGGCGGGTGGGATCACCGGCCAGGACGCACTCAGTGGTGCTAACGTCGAGGCCGAGCACAACCGACTCACCACCGGTGCCACCTTCCAGACCTCCGACGAGCGCGTCTTTGCCGTCGGCGACAGTGCGCTTGTTGATGATGACGGTGAGGTGCCGCCGACCGCGCAGGCCGCCTGGCGGGCAGCCGAGACGGCGGCCGATAACCTCGTCAATGCAATGGAGGGCAAGCCGCTGACGCCGTATACCCACGTTGATAAGGGAACAGCCATCTCTGTCGGCGAGGATGCCGTCGTCCACGATGTCCAGTTCCTCCCGATCAAGACGATGGGATCGCTTCCCGCGGTCACCCTCAAGAAGGCAATCGCCGCCCGATGGATCGCCGATGTCGCGGGTGTCAAACGCGCCGCCAAGGCCTGGGCCGACCTGTAGTCTAGACGATACCGTCGCTGTTCTCGGGGTTTCTGTCTCTCGGGTGGAGTGTTCTCCTGTCGTTAGTGCTCGTAGCCGAGTCCGGGATGCCATCGATCGGCGTCCGTCTCGGCCACGCGGCGGTCCATCCCGGCGAGGATCGACGCCGCCTTCGAGGCCACCTCGGCGGCCCGACGTTCGCCGGTGACGCCGAACTCGCCGGTTTCCCGGTTGGCGTACGCCGTACAGATTGCCCCTGCTCGGAGCCCATAGAGCTGTCCGAGCGTGCAGATCGCGCTCGCCTCCATCTCGACGTTGACCACGTTGGCTGCTTGCATCGACTCAAGCAACTCGTCGCTCCCCGGCGCGCGGTAGCCACCATAGCCTGGCCGGGCCTGACCGGCGTAGAAGCTGTCCGTGCTCAGCGTGATGCCCGTGTGATAGGGGTAATCGAGCGCCTCCGCGGCGGCGATGAGTGCCCCGACCACGCGGTCGTCGGCCGCCGCCGGGTAGTCCTCGCGGACGTACTCGTCGCTGGTGCCCTCCTGTCGCACGGCGGCGGTCGTGATCACTAAATCGCCGATGTCGATGTCCGGCTTGAGGACGCCACACGAACCCACCCGGATGACGGTGTCGACGCCCACTCGCGCGAGTTCCTCAACGGCGATCGCCGCCGAGGGGCTCCCGATTCCGGTCGAGGTGACCGCCAGGGCTGTATCGTCGTATCGACCGGCGACGGTACGGTACTCGCGGTGGTGTGCGAGTTCGCTGACGTCATCCCAGAGGGCGGTGATCGTCTCAACCCGCTCGGGATCGCCCGGCAGCAAGACCGGGGAGGGCACCTCCCCATCGGCGACCTCAAGATGGTACTGACGCTCGCCACTCGGCGCCTCGCTGTCGTCCATACCCGGGTATCACGGCGCGCTCCCATAGTGGTTTGGCCGCTATTGTGCGTCCTCGATTGCGTCCTCGACAGTCGTCTCAATCGGGGCGAGAAATGCGTCAAGATCCTCACTTTCGGCGTATAGTCGGAGATACGGCTCGGTCCCGCTCGGTCGGATCAGCACCCAGTCGCCGTTGTCAAAGGCCAGTCGGACGCCGTACTCGGTGTCGACAGTCGCCTCTGGGAACTGCTCCGGAAGATCGGCCGTGAGTGTGGCCATCGCGTCGGCCTTGGCAGCCTCCGGGCACGGCAAACTCTCCTTGCGGTAGGGGCGCTCGTCGACCGGTTCGATGAGCGAAGCGATCCCACCAGCCTCAGCGACGAGCCCGGTGATCAGTGCTGCACTGCAGATCCCGTCGATCCAGCCACCGAATGCCGGGTGAACGTGCTTCCACGGCTCGGCAGCGAAGGCAACCGGCGTGTCGGTCGCTGCGATTGCCTCGTGGAGTGTCCCCAGTGCCGTCCGTCTGATCTGTCCGCCGGCGGCGGTCACCCGATCGTCGATCCGGCCGGACGCGTTGGGGGTAGTGATCACGACCGGCTCGGTCGCGTCGCTCCAGCGGACGTACTGTTCTGCAAGGATCGCCACCACGGTGTCCTCGTGGATGAGCTCCCCGTCAGGGCCGATCACGACCAGCCGGTCGGCATCACCGTCGTGTGCGAGTCCAAGATCCACGTCGGCGTCGGCGACAAACGCCCGTGTCTCGGTGAGTGACTCCGGGGTCGGCTTGCTCTCGCGCGCCGGAAAGGTCCCATCAACGTTGGCGTTCAGGCTGACCGTCTGCGCTCCGAGATCGCTCAACACCTGTGGTGTCGCAATGCCGCCGACGCCGTTTCCACAGTCGACTGCGACACGCAGTCCGTCATACCCACCAACGCGGTCGGTGACATAAGCGATGACCGCCTCGTGGTACGCCTCAAGGACCGATGCGTCCGTGGCCGTCCCCCAGGCGTCGTAGGCCACCGGCCCGGGCTCGGCGTTATAGGCCGCCTCGACCCGAGCCTCGGCGTCCGTGTCGTACTCGGTGCCGTCAACGAAGAGCTTGATGCCGTTGTCCGTTGGGGGATTGTGGCTGGCGGTAATCATCACGCCGTGGTGGTCACGACTCGCGTAGGCCAGCGTCGGTGTGGGCACCTGACCAATCCGTCGCACCGTGGCGCCGCCACTGGTAAGTCCGGCCTCAACGGCGGCCGCCAGCCCCGGACTCGTCGTCCGCCCGTCGTGGCCGAGCGCGACCGTGGGGGTCGTGTCGGCCGCCTCAGCGACTGCCCGGCCGATCGCGAGAGCAAACGTCGGCGTGACCGTTGTCTGGGCGTCCCCACGAATCCCCGCCGTTCCAAATAAGTCCATACCGGATGGTCACGAGCCAGTCACTTAGCAGATACGACAGTCAACGGCACGTCTGTCGCCCGCATCCCATTCGGGGATCCGGAGCGGCAGACGGCGGCCGCGTCACTTCCTCATTCGTGGGGAGCGACTGCCGCCTCGTACTGCTCGGCGACGTGATCCCAGTCGACGACCTCGAAGAAGTTATCAACGAACGAGCCGCGATCCGGCCCGTAGTCGTAGTAATACGAGTGCTCCCAGACGTCGAGTGACATGATCGGGTGGGCCGACCAGAGCGCCCCCTGATCGTGCTTGTCGACGACGAGGTTGCGCAACTGCTTGGCGACCGGATCGTAGACGAGTAGCGCCCACCCGCTTGCGTCGCCGGCGGCAGCCTTGAACTCGCCCTTCCACCCTTCGTAGGAGCCAAAGTCCGCTTCGATGCGCGCCCGAAGATCGCCCTCGGGCTCGCCGCCACCGTCCGGCGACATGTTCTCCCAGAACAGCGTGTGGAGGTAATGCCCACAGCCATTGTGGGTCACCGACCGCATGGCGCTTGCCGACCCGTCGAACTCGCCCGCCTCACGGTTTTCAGCCAGCGTCTCCTCCGCGCTCGTAATTCCGTTCACGTAGCTCTGGTGGTGGGTGTCGTGGTGATAGCGCAGGGTCTGCTCGGAGATGTGTGGCTCAAGCGCGTCGTAGTCGTACGGGAGTGACGGCAGTTCGGGATGTGAGTGTTCGGGCATTGAAATACCTCACTCACTCATTGGTCTCAACACGGTTAACTGTTTCAGGGGTGACGACGCGCCGTCCGTCGATTATGACGGCGCTGGGTGGTCACGATTCGCCGCGGGCGCGCTTGAACATCGCCATGGCCTCCTCACGACGTTCGCTGTGATCGACGATTGGATCCGGGTATTCCGGGGCGGCCCGCCGGCGTTCGGTGAGCGATCGCTCATGCCAGGAGTGGATGATCGATGGGTCGACACCGTCGAGTTCCGGCACGTACTGCGTGATGTACTCCGCATCGGGATCGTAGCGTTCGCCTTGGGTCATCGGGTTGAAGATCCGGAAGTATGGCTGGGCGTCCGTGCCTGTCGAGGCGGCCCACTGCCACCCGCCGTTGTTGTTGGCGGTGTTGTGATCGGCCAGCTTCCGCTTGAACCACGCATAGCCCGCCCGCCAGTCGATCAAGAGGTCCTTCGTCAGAAATGACGCGACGATCATCCGCACGCGGTTGTGCATGTAGGCTTCCGCACGGAGCTGGCGCATCCCGGCGTCAACGATCGGATAGCCCGTCTTGCCGTCCTTCCAGGCCTGGAGGGCCTCGGGGTCGTCGCGCCACTCAATCGGGTTCTCGTAGTCCTTGTAGTTCTCCGTGACGACCTCGGGGTGAGCGTACAGCACTTGGGTGTAGAACTCCCGCCAGGCGAGTTGGGCCTGGAACTCCTCGACGGACTCCGCGGCCGAGTCGCTTTCGGCGTCGTCCTTTGCCGCCTCGGTCGCCTCATAGACCTCTCGTACGCCAATTGTCCCGTACTTCAGGTCGGCTGATAGCCGCGAGGTGCATTCGGCGGCTGGGTAGTCTCGTTGGTCCTCATACTCGTAAATCGGGCCGTCACAGAATGCCTGCAGACGCTCGCGGGCCGGCTCCGGACCGATCGGCTGGATGTCGGCCTCAGGCTCTTCGACATCGAGATCGCTTCGGGAGGGCAATGGGGTGTCGTCGTGGACCGACGCGAGCGCGTCCGCCGTCGGCGCGGCCCGTGGGTCCTCCTTCGGTCGGTCACGCCACTTCTTCCAGTAGTAGGTATACACCGAGTATGGCTCGCCAGCGTTGGTCGTGATCGATCCCGGTTCGTGGTGGACAGCGTCATGAAAGCTCGCGCGAGCGACGCCGGTCTCATCAAGGGCCTGTCGGACGGCGGCATCACGTTCGCGAGCGGCCTTCGAGTAGCTGCGGTTGTATGTCACCCGCTTGGCGTCGAACTCGGCCGCCAACTCCGGGATGCGCGTCTCGGGGTCGCCGCGTGCGATGACGAGGTCACTCCCGTGGTCGCGATACCACGCACGTAATCGCTTGAGGGCGTCAAGGAGCGCAACGATCCGCGGTGGTCCCGCCTGCTCGATGAGGGCCTCATCAAAGACAAACACCGGAACGACCGATCCCGCGTCGGCCGCCTCTGATAGGCCGATGTTATCGCGGGCCCGCAGGTCGGTACGGTGCCAGTGTAGTTGCATATGCACACCATTCGGGGCCGGGGTTTGAATGACTGGCCTTCGGCAATACGGTGGTTCTCACGCGACGGCTTGCGTTGCCGGTGTCAGCAGGTCACCGACGATTTCGGGGTGCTCAAGGTGGGGTCGTCCGCGGGCGTAATCGACGACGAGTAGCCGGGTGTCGGTCGCCTCGGCCAGCTCGCGTCCGCGTGCCAGCGGGGCCGTTGTTGCCTCCCGGCCCCAGACGAGTGTTACCGGGGCAGTTGCCGCTTCAAGGAGCGTTTCGAGGGCACACCCCGGATCAAGCGCTCCGCTCACCCGTGCAGCCGGCGCAAACCGCCCCCCTGGCTGGTGGGCGCTGTTCCAGAGGTATTCGACGCGATCCGAATCAACCGCATCGGGGTCATAAACGTGGTTCGTTCGCTCGCGGTAGCGGATCGCCGGCCGCGAACTCAGCGCGTTGTAGGCTGCCGTCCCGATCCCCCGTGACCGTACCAGCGTGTGCCGCATCGAGTTGTGTCCGACCGTCTCGTCGCGTGGCCCGATCAGTACCACCCGTCGGAGTGGGAGCTCGGCTGCCGCCTCTGCGGCGTAGCTCCCGGTGAGCCCGGACGCGACGACCGTTGGCGTCTCGGTCACGTCACGGAGAAATGCCCGGAGAAACGACTTATAGAGGCTCGATGAGTACCGCAGCGGTGGCCGGGCCGACCGGCCGTAGCCGGGAAACTCCGGAACGAGCAGGTGATATTCGGACACCAACTCGTCGGCGAGCGCGCGGAACTCAATCCCCGATCCGACGATTCCGACGTCGTGGAGTAACACGATGTCCGGATTCGACGGATCGCCACGGGCCGTATATTCCGTGTCGACCCCGCGCCAGCGGTAGGGGTGTGTCGTCCCCGGCATACAGGGGCCAAGATCCGTCCCTGCAGTGGCGAGCGAGCGGTTAAGCACCGAGCCGATCGCACCTGCTCCAGCAGCCAGCAACAGCGAACGGCCGTTCATGTCACCATGAGCGTCCGGACCGCCCAAGTATTGTGTGATCGTCCGCCGCTTTCGGATTGCTCTTTTGTCTTCCGCTCCTCTGAAGCGCTATGACGATTCAGGGGGCCATTGTCGATGTCGATGGGACGCTCGTCCGCGGCAAGGAGTCCCTTCCCGGGGCGACAGCGGGACTTGACAGCCTCACAGCGGCGGGCGTCGATGTCCTGTTGTTCTCGAACAACCCGACGCGCCCCGGGGGATACTACGAGGCCCTCCTTGCCGAGTGTAACCTCCCGGTCGGTGACCATACGGCGATCACGGCGGCAACTGTCACCGCCGAACACCTTGCCGCCGAACATCCCGCCGCGGACATCTACGTCGTCGGCGAGGCGGGCCTCCACGAGCAACTGCGTGCGCACGGCCTCACGCTCGTGTCCGATCCAACTGCGGCCGACGTGGTCGTCGGGTCGATTGATCGCGATCTCGGGTATGATGACCTTCAGAAGGGGCTTCGTGCGCTTCAACATGCCGACCGGTTCGTGGCGACCGATCCCGATCCGGCGATCCCAACCGGTGACGGCCTCGCGCCCGGTTCTGGGGCGATCATTGCCGCCCTGCGCGCCGCCGCTGACCGACCGGTCGATGCGGTACTCGGAAAACCTTCGCCGATCGCCAGAGCCGCCGCGCTTGAACGCCTTGGTGTTCCGCCAGAGTCGTGTCTGGTCGTCGGTGACCGACTCGATACGGACATCGCGCTCGGTGAGGCAGCAGGCATGCAGACGGCGCTTGTGCTCACCGGTGTGACCGACCGGGCAACCCTCGCAGCGGCCGACCAGCAGCCAGACTACGTCCTTGAGTCGATCGCCGAGGTGCACACCCTTCTGCCGGGAGCGTCGAGAAAGCAAAAAGATTGATACCAGCCGTCCGATATCAACACCCAATGTCAGAGGAAATAACGGTCACAGGGATGACCTGCGAAGGATGTGAATCGGTCGTCGAGACGGCACTGGAAATGGCTGATGGTGTCGAATCGGCCGATGCCGACCGGTACGAGGATGTCGCGGTCGTTGAGACCGCGGATGCAATTGAGGTTGACCGCGAGACACTTGCCTCGAAGGTCGAACTCGCCGGCTACGACGCGTCCCTGTGAGTCTGCTGGGGCGATGGCCCCCTGGCATCAACGAAAAGTTAAGAGCCCGCTCTGATAGCTAGCGCCTATGGAGACTGAACCACAGGAGATCACGAACCTCGTCGGCCGAGAGGTCTACTCGACAAACGGGGTCTACGTCGGTCAGGTAGAGGACGTCAAACTCGATTTTGATGCCGAACACGTCACCGGACTTGCGTTACACAAGGTCAACGGCGACCTTCTCGACGCCCGTCTCGATGGTCACCGTGGTGTGATGGTTCCCTACCGGTGGATCCAGGCGGTTGGGGACGTCATTCTCGTGAGTGATGTCGTCGAGCAACTCTCAAGCTCCGACGAGGACGACGACGAGGCGGCGTGATCGCGTCAGGAGCCGTTTCCGTCGCTCTCGACACCCATCGCCGTGAAGAGCTTGCCCTTGACGGCCTCTTCGGTGAGTTCGAGTAACGTCTCGCGGTTGTCCTCGGTCACCTCGATACCGGTGAAGATACCAAGCGGAATCGCAGCACTCGCCTGCGTCGAGTGTCCCGCGGCGTCACCGATCTCGCTGTAGGCGTCCTGTAGGACGTTTCGGATGTCGAGCCGGATGTCCTTCGAGCGAGCGGCCACGTAGATGGTGTCCTCGGCGATCCCGAAGACGGCTGTTGTCGTGATCCCCTCAAGATTCAACAGGTGCTGGGCCGCCTGCGTGAGCGCCTCGCGATCGGTGATGTACCCGGCACTCGAGACGAGGTGTGAGCCCTGGACCTCGCGGTTCTGGATTGCCTCCGCGAGTACATCGAGGGTTTCCGGTGACATCGACGGCGACTCGACCTGCTCAAGGGTATCGTGGTCGGCGAACGGATGGAGGTACGCGGCGGCGGTCAGATCGGCGGGTGTCGTATCGCGCTTGAAATCGAGCGTTTCGTTGCGGATGCCATAGA
>CAZFMU010000031.1:0-14400 GCA_964520165.1 uncultured Salinarchaeum sp.
GACGGTCGGCATCGATACTGCCGGTGACCATGTCGCCCTCCTGTGGCGCCGTCTCGACGCGGTGACGAACGACGTCGTCCTCAAGTTGCACGTCGTGGACGGTGATTGTCCGATCTTCCGTCGAGAGCGTCCCGTGATCGGCCGGTTGTCCGCCGCCCTCGGGGTAGAACATGGTCTGATCAAGGATCACATCGTAGGTGTCCGCGTCGTGCTCAATGACATCAAGTACGACCGCCTCAAACTCCGTACCGTAGGGGTCCTCGTAGTACAGTCGATCGGTTGGGGGCAGGTCGGCGATGCGCTCGGCGAGCGTCGACTCCGAGGATGCTGCGGTTGTCTCCTCGGACTCCTCGGGCTGGTCGTGTCGAGCAGCGACAAGCCCGTAAAAGTCATCCGGAACCGCGACCGGAACATCGTATTCCGCGGCGATTGCCTCGACGGTATCGGGCTGGATCCCGTGTGAGTCATACAGCTCGATCAGTTCATCGGTGGGAATTGGCTCGCCCCGGTCGGCGTACTCCTGTGCGAGATCCTCGACACGACGCCGACCACGGGTGAGCGTCTCACGATACTTTTCGAGTTCCGTGCGGACGATGTCACGGATGGTATCGCGGTTGTCATAGCCGAGTCGGTCCGCCTGCATGTCCACGAGTTCGTCAAGCGGCGCGTCAACACCGACATCGTCAACGAGGCGTTTGGTCCGCCGAAGGACCATCCGCGCCAGATACCCGGTGCCGACATTCGAAGGGACAATTCCGTCACCGAGCATGTACGCCAGCGTTCGGCAGTGATCGGCGATGGCATAGATGGTCTCAAGCGGCTCAAGCAGTGATCGCATCCGCTCGACATCAACCCCGATGGCGTCGGCAATGTCTCCCCGAGCCGCTTCGACATCCTCGACATCATCAATATCGAGATTGCCGGCGCGACGAGCAGCCGCCTGGACGATTGTCTCCTCCTCGTCGGTGTATTCGAGGCCGGCGTTGTCCTTGAGGAACGCGATCGTCTCGGGGTAGATCGCCTCATACACCGTCGGCGTCCCCTGGGACATCCACGTCCAACGCTCAAGGCCGTAGCCCGTGTCCACCACGTAGGTGTCCATGTAGGAGTAGCGGTTGCCGTCCTTGAGTTTGAACTCGCCCTCAGGGTCCTGCTCCATGGACATGAACACGAGTGTTGCCAGCTCAAGACCGCGGTAGATCACCTCAATCGCCGGGCCAGCGTTGCCGCCGCCGACCCATGGATCCTCGATGTAGACGACCTCCTCAAGATCCGCCCCCATCTCCGCCAGCAGTTCGTCACAGAGTTCAACGGTGCGATCCTTCCAGTAGACCTCGCCCTCGTAGGCGTAGGTGTCGCCCACCTCCTCGCGGGCGTTAAAGGCGTGATGGGCCATCATCTCGAAGGCCATCGTATGCCGTCCGGTCTTGCCGACGTTGTCGATATCCTGCATCCGGATACAGGGCTGGGAGATGGTCAGCGGATTGGCCGGCGGGGGCGTCTCGCCACTGGTGACCAGCGGCTGGAAGTCATAGATCGACGCCTGGGTCAATAGCACATCGTCGCGCCAGCGGTTGGCGGCAACCGGATACGGCTCGATCCGCTCGTGGCCGCGTTCCTCGAAAAAGGAGAGGAACGCCTCGCGCATCTCTGAGAGGCTATAGGCCTCCTCAAAGCCCGCATTGTCGATAAACTGGTAGGACTCACAGGGCGGTTCACCACACAGTTCGCGGTCGGCGTCACGCGTCCAGAAGTGATCGCCACACTTCGGACACTGCTTGCGGTGAAAGCCGTGTTCCTCGAAGTAGTCGAGACGATATTCCTCCTCGAGAGAACTCATTGGGAATAGGTGTCCGCGGAATCGATAAAACAGTTCCGGGACCGCCGCTCGGTCGGGTTAAGACCGGTCGTAGGTGCTCGTATACCGCGCGAGAGCCATCGCCGCGGCGGGGAGGAACAGGAACGCCGTCAGCAGTGCAAAGCCCATCGCAAGCGCAACGGCAACACCGAAGTTCGCGAGCACGGGGAACTTCGAGATGGCGAGCACGCCGAACCCAAAGAGGGTCGTCATCCCTGAGCCGACAACCGGTCGAGACTTCATGACCATCGCCGTCTGGATCGCCTCCGCTGGGGTGGCACCGCGGGCGTATAGTTCCTCTTTGTACCGCTCGTGGACGTGAATGCCGTAGGTGATTCCTGCCCCGAGGGCGATCGACCCCGTGGCGACAGTCAAGGGGTTCCACGGGATGTTAAAGAGGTACATTGTCCCGGAGATCAGCATCACCGCGCTGACAGCCACGGTAACGATCAACAGCACCGACTCCCGGATCGACCGCAGCGCGATCGCCAGGAACAACAGCGCCATGCTGAAGCTAAGGATCGTCATCGGATCCCGTCCGGAGGTGACGTTCTCGATGACGTTTCGGTTAATGACCGGCTTGCCGGTGATCGAGGTGCGCTCAGTCGAGAACTGGAAGTCGGCCTCGGCGGCCACGTCGTTGATGAGATATCGAACCTCCTTGCCCTCGATATCCTCAACGTACAGCTGGATCATGAGCTTGTTCGGGGTCGCAAACCGGTCACTCATCGGCATGACGTTCGACTGCGGGGGTTCCATGAACCGCGTCTCCGTCGACTCCATGGCCTCGAGCGTCCGTGTCAGCTCCGAGCGACTTTCAGGGATCGAACCGCGTTGCATCCGGACGGCTGTCGCCGGACTGAACGCGGCATTGACGTCGTCGTGTTCCTCAATGGCCGTTTCAAACTCCGAGACGCGCTGGAAGGTCTCCGGCGAGTAGGTATCAACCCCTTCAACGACCACGTACATGACATTCGGACTCTCAGCGACATCCTCGAGGTCCTCAAGATCCTCGCGTTCCTGGATGTCCGGCCAGTAATCAAGCATCTCCTGGGTTGTCGGGACATCGGTGTAGACAGCCGCGCCGCCACCGATGGCGGCAACCATGAGCAAGAGGACCAACAGCGGCGCCGAGGTGATCCCCGTTGCAATCGCACCGACGGTTCGCTCGAACAGGGGATCTTCCTCTTCCTCGTCTGGATCGCGCTCGGCAGCCGCCCGCTCAAACTCCTCGTTGTCAAAGTGCACGAGTAGGGCAACCAGGAGTGTCAACGAGAGCATCGTTGCCGCAATCACGCCAAAGGCAGCGGTCGCTCCGAGCTGGCGTGTCGGCGGGACATTCGAGACGAGCAACGCGCCGAGCCCGATCGAGGTGGTCGCCATCGCCAGCAGGAGAGTATTGCCCGTCGTTCGGGCCGCATCGCCGGCGGCATCAACCGGTGCCTTGCCAGCGCGTCGCTCCTCGACATAACGGGTGTGCAACTGGAGACTAAAGTCGATCCCCAGCCCCAGGGCGATCGGGAGTACCCCGAGCATGATGGCGTTGAACTGGAAGCCGACCACCCCCATCATGCCCATCATGTAGATCAGCGCGACCATGGCGGTTCCAACCGGCAGAAATACCTTCCAGGTCCGCTCAAGACGGCCGCGCATCACCAAGAAGACGACCGTGAAGATGATCGCGAAGGCGATGGCGAACAGCGTGATCATCTCGGGGAGCATCAGCCCGAAGGCGGCCGTCTCGAAGACCGGTGAGCCGGTGACGGTGAGCTCAACGTGTGGTGGCACCCACGTCGAGTCGGTCTCATCGCGGATTGTCTCGGTCGCGACACCGCCTTCATTGCCCGGCAAGAAGCCGAAGTACTGATCCTCGGAGGCGGGAACATCGATCTCGCCGTAGGTGGCGATAATCAGTGTGGTCCGCGAGTCAGGCTGGAGATTTGTGACCAACTGCTCGGCGTCGCTGGCGCCTGCGACTCCGAGAGACTCGGAGCCCCCAGCAGTTTCGAACCGATTAATTGCCCGCTCGACACCCTGTTGGGTCTCCGGGAGTTCCCCGCCGTTGCCGGCTCTGACCACGTCCGCCAGGCTCATCACCGAGGTAAACTCGTCGGCATCGGTGTACTGCTGGTCAAGCCGGTCGATGGCCTTGATCGTCGATGGGTCGTGAAGATGTTCGGTCTCAGCCATCACGAAGACCGCGTTGCCGGCGTCGAACTCCTCGTCAGACTGGATCTCTTGCCAGTTCTGGTTGGTCTGTGAGGTATCCTCGATGTACAGCTCCATGCCCAGACTCATCTGGACATTAAGGGCCGCGATCCCACCGGAGACGATAATAAGCGCAATAACTACTGCAAAGACGATCCGGCGGTGTTCGGCGGAGAACCGCCCGACGCGTTCGAGTGTATCGCGAATGGGAATGCGCTGATCAGACATGGATTATTTGAACTGACGATAGTTGCGCAGCTGCTCGGAGGGACTCACACGCCGATCCGTGAGACGTCGAATCACGATCCGCCGTCACGCAGGCGCATTCCGAGGAGACCCACACCACCGAGGGCGGTCAGTCCGATCATCCCGGGCAGGAGCCATCCGAGAATACCACCGCCAGCGCTCTCGGTGACCTCAACAGGGATTTTGTAGGTGTCAGTGATATAGGACCGGCCCTCGTCGTCCTCGTACCGAACGTCGATATCGGCAGCATACACCTTCTCGACGGCCTGCTTCGTGGCCGACATCTCGAAGGTCATCGTCGTCGACTCGCCGGCGTCGAGTTCACTGATGAAGCCCTCGTCGTCCTCGCTGTCGATCGGGTTGCTCGCTGAGAGCTTGGCCTCAACGTTGCTGACTGGATACTCAAGATTGTTGGTGACGCGCACCTCGACTAACCGTGAACTCCCGGACTCGAGCTGGGCATCGACGGCCTCAACGATGAAGTCGTCCTTGCTGGGGCCAACCTCCAGCCCAAGCGTCGGGTCCTCGTCGGTCTGTCGGATACCGTCGGGATCGGTATACTCGACGTTGGCGTCAACCTGGTAGGTCCGGACGGCGGCGTCGTTCGGAGTGTTCACCCGGTAGCTGACAGAGGCGGTTTCACCGGGTGCCAGCCGGTCGAGTCGGGAAACGTCGTTGGCACTCTCACCGAATTCAAGACCAATCCCTTTTGGTGTGAGTTCAACGGCAACGTCGCGGGCGACCTCCGAGCCGGTGTTGGTGACCTCTGCCTGGAAGGTACCGACCTCACCGATACGGACAGCGTCGTCGGCAACGGTGTTCAGCGTGAACTGCGCGTCGTCACTGACCTCAGCGGTGACGGTATCACGCGTGGTTTCGCTAACTTCGTTTTCAACCTCACCACGGGTGTACAGCGACTCGGTGTAACTATACTTCATCGTCACGTCCAGTTCGTAGTCGCCGGGGTCGGCTCCATCAGGAACGGTGATGTCAATCGGAACAGTTGTCGGCTGGTTTTGCGGAACCGTCCCGATAGAGTGGGTTTCCGTCTCGACGGTAAACGGCGCATCATCGGGAGCCTCGACGGTGATGACGACGTTACGCGCGTTTGTCACGCGCTCACGCGCATCGAGCGATCCAAACTGCGCCTTTGCGTCGTTTGCGACTTGCACGTTGAGGGTGTCCTCCTCGCCGGGTTCAATCGTCGGGTCCTCCACGTACGCGTTGAGATCAGGATTGCCACCGACAGCAACGGCACTAGCACCGCCAACGAACAACGCGGATACAAACACTACGAGGAGCGCAACGGCAGCCCCGACACCAACAAGACGGGACAGACTAGGTGTCGAGTCACCGATCATACTTTCACCGAACGGTTAGCCACAGCGCAATCGGACGCAGGGACAACGAGAGGACTCGTGGAGCGATCGGGAGAAGAGTGACGCATCGGGGATAGCATGGTTGTGTATACTTACTACACTACTACACACATATATACTACTCGGATTGTCCCCTTACAGTGACACGAAGCGCGCAGAACAGAAAAGCCCCGACGATGCGGGGACAGGCGGTGATCAACGACCACCCGTCAACGATAGCGCTGGGGCGTCCACGACAGCCGGGGTTGCGACGATGTCCGGCGTCAGATCGGGCACGACCGGATGGTTGTTCATATTTTCCAAAATACCATATATCTAATATTCAGTCGAGCGCGAGCGACGCGAGCATCGCCTCAAGCTGGATACGCTCATCGGCCCCCTCGACAATCCGGTACTCGGTCTCGCCGATCCGGTCCATGAGCCGCACGGCGGCCGCCTCGTCGATGTCGAGATCCCAGACCGAGCGGTGGAGCTGATCGAGGATATCGCCACCAGCAATGCCACGATCGACCAATAGCGACTCGAGTTTGGCACGGGCCGTCATGAAATCACCGTCAATGGCGTGCTGGGCCATCTCGAGGACCTCCTCGGGGCGTGCCGTCGAGGTGATCGCGTAGACGGCCGCCTCGTCAATCGGCCCCTCCGCGGTCGCCGCCGCCTGGAGCGCGTTAATCGCTCGGCGCATGTCACCATCGGCGACATACGCGATGGCCTCAAAGCCGTCGTCGGTGACGGTGAGTCCCTCGGCGTCGGCGACCTGGCGGGCCTGTTCGATGACCGCCTCGTCGGCCAGCGGTGAGAACCGAAAGACCGCACACCGAGACTGGATCGGATCGATGATCCGCGAGGAGTAGTTACAGGAGAGGATGAACCGGGTCTGGCCGGAGAACTGCTCCATCGTCCGGCGGAGGGCTGACTGAGCATCGCTGGTGTTGTGAGTCAGGATGCCGTTGGCGAGCATGAAGTTCGGCGTCCCCGCCATGCTGATGTTGTAGGCTTGCCCACGGTGGCTGTATTCGATACTGCGCACTTCTACGGTTTGGACAGTACGTACTCCCCCGTCGGAAACCACATTCTCACGCCGCTCATCCGACCACTCCGTCCCGTCCATCGGATTCCCCTCGCCTGTCAGGCTGTTGCTGTGGCCCCCGTTCTTGCAAGGCACAGAACAGAACCGTCCCGCTGTCCAGTCTCCGCAGGTCTCACATCGCGAGACGCCGATATCGTCTTTGAAGTCAGCAATTTCATCGCCTGCTGACAGTTCCCTGAGCTCCTTCTCGACGAGCGTCCCGTCCTCGCCGACGACGAAGAACGGATGCGTGAGACTCGCCTCTATCTCTCTCCCGTCTTCCAGTTCGACCTTGAAGAAGTCTGCAACACCGGAGTCCACCAATCGTCCGTTGTCGGACTGTATCTCGTTCGTCTCGAAGTCGACAGACGGGATCGGCTCTCCGTCTTTTGCTACGTCTTCTATCTGCTTCACTTCGGGAGACGAGGGATATCCGGTGACGACCTCAGTGCCAGGTGGCACACACAATGCGTCCGCCTCATCAAGGAAGATAATCCGGAAGTCATACTCGCCGAAAGAGGCGCGAGCGAACTCCTTGATCCGACCGCGCACGACGTCAATCCCCCGCTCATCGGAGGCGTTGAGCTCAAGAAAGTTCTCCTGCCAGTCCTCGCCGTAAATCTCCTTGGCGATTGCCAGCGCCGTCGTCGTGTTGTGCATCACCGTCGGGAGCGTGCCGGCGACATAATTGTGCGTGCCAGGGACGGCCAGATCGTAGACGCGACGGGGTGTGTCGTCCTCGGAGATATCTGCGATGCGATCAACGTGCAGGTCTGCTCGGTCAGGCGAGGAGGGCCGGCTCGCGACGGTTGTTCCGCCGTCCGGCATCGGGGTCGGCGTCGTGGTGGCAGGTGCACCATCGGGGTCTCGTGATGCGTCCGCAAGTGTCGTCTGGAGCGCCGTCGTCTGCGTCTCACGGATGAACCCAATTGAAGCGACGAACCGCGCTATCGCAGTTGACTCGGTGATGGTGAGTACAACCGTATCATCGCGCGTCCGCCGTTGGGTCGGAATGCCGACACCGGCAAGAAGATACGCAAGCAGCGTTACGGTCGCCTCGGAACCAGGAATCTCAATCGCCGGTGCGTCGGTTACCGTCCCTCCAGCATCGATGGCCGCCCGCAGGAACGCGGTCCGAACGGGTGCCGGTGCTGTGACGAGGCGGGCGCCATAGGCGTCCGCTGGGGCGACGATATCAAAGCAGGCGGTGAGAAACGCGACCAGCGTCCGATTCTCGATCCGAACGGTTGTGTTTTCGACAGTCGGGGTGACGTCGAACTGCTCTGTGGCAAGCGTAACGAATCGATCGCGGAGTGTCGCCGGGCCACTGAACGTGATGGCCTCCTCGTGGACGGCCCCTCCACCAAGCAGGAGCCCGAGAAACGCCCCGAGATCGGGTGTGAGTCGCACTGGGGGGGCGATCTCCGGTGCGAGATCGTCGCCGAGTCGGGTGCGGATTCGGACGGTGTCGTCGTGAAGATTGGTCGGATCGGTGTCCGCGAGCGGGCGCTCAGACACCCCGTCGGGAGCGGTCACAAGCGTTTCCGTCTCGTCCATCGCCTGCGGCCACGGAAGGCTGGCGTCACCGGCCGGCATCGGGAGCGACTTCGGTCGGACGATCCGGTCGCCGGCACCAAGGGTATCGGCCGGGCGCCAGGCGAACCCCTCGTTGGTGACGGTGAGGAGCTTGTGTTCTGGCGTGACGTGCATCGATACACCGTCACGGGTATCGACGGTCAGGGTCCGATCGGCCTGCTTCGCATACACGTGCTCGGGCGCAACGTACTCGAACCCATCCGCCGACAGCGTGACGATCCGACGGTCATCCGACGGGGATTCAAGTCCATCAGCATCACCGACGACCGTCCCAATGGGCTCAACGCCATGGGTGGTCAATACGGGCGTGTCGGCGCCGACGCACTTACCGGTGCCCGCAGGACCGGCGAACAGCAGGTTCGCGAGATCATTGTCCGAGACATACGCCTGGATACGCTCGATGATCGCCTCGTGGCCGACAACCTCGTCGAGCCGCTCGGGGCGATATTTCTCCACCCAGACGTCCTCGCGGCCCGTCGGCGTGTCCGAATCGGCCTCCGCGTCGGCGTCACTCATACCAGAAATCACAGCCCTCGCGGTCATAAAACGCGCGGGATCGGCCGTTGGTCACGCCGACAGGGCGGCGCGAGCAAGCGCATCGAATGTTGCCGCCTCAGGTACGACATCAACCGTAAGACCGTGTTCGCGAGCGGTCGTCGCCGTCGGCTCGCCGATGACACCAACGGTGCCGTCGGCGAGTCCGGCACGAACCTGCTCGGTGATCCCGCGGTCGGCCGCGGCCGCAAGGAAGTGTTCGACCGTCAGCGACGAGGTGAACAGCGCATAGTCGAGTGCACCATCGGCTGCCAGTTCAGTCGATCGGCCGGCGCCATCCGGCCGTTCGAGGGTATACAGTACCGTCTCGTGGACGTATGCACCAGCGTCAATCAGTCCCTCGATGAGCGTAGCACTCCCGTGATCGCTCCGGGCAATCTCGATACGACGGCCGTCGGCCGTCGGGCCAAGCGCTTCGACAAGCCCGGTTGAGGAGTACTCCTCGGGAACGACGGCAACCTCATAGCCGGCCGCTCGGGCGGCATCAGCGGTCGTCGGACCGATCGCCGCAATCGTCGCTGCCCCGGGCTGCCAGTTCTCGGGAAGGCACGCAATCCCGGTGCGACTGGTGAAAATAACGGTGTCGGCGTCAGCTCGGGGGCGGGCGTCTGTCGGGACGATTTCCAGCATCGGGTCGGCGATTACCTCGGCTCCGAGCGTCTCAAGCGTCTCGACGGCATCGGTGAGCCGCTCATCATTCGGGCGGAACACCGCAACGGTCGGCGCCTCACTCATTGGCCTCCTCCACGGCCTGTTCAATCAGGTCGTCCGCCCCGCGGTCGATCAGATCGGCGGCAAGTGACTGTGCAGCGGCGTGGTAATCCTCGGCCGGAAGTGACCGCGTCACCTCAATCATCTCGGTACCATCCAGCGAGAGCACCTGTGCGCGAACCGAAACCGTATCACCCTGGAGTCTGGCGGTCACGCCGAGCGGGGCGACACACCCGGCGCCGACCTCCGCCATGACAGTGCGTTCGGTGAGTACCTCAACGCGCGCAACCGGATCCTCAATCGTTCGCTGTACGAAGTCGACGATGTCCTCCTCAAGCGCGGTCACGGCGAGTGCTCCCTGTCCGGGGGCCGGAACAAACTGGTCGGTTGGGAGGCGCTGGTATGCAACATCCTCAAGCAGCCCCAGTCGATCGAGTCCAGCCTCCGCGAGAACGATCGCGTCGTACTCCGTCTCGACATCGATCTCAAGCGCCTGCCGTTCGATCTCGCTGAGCGCATCGAACCACTCCTCGGGCGAGCGGTCGTAGCGCTCGTCCTCATCGTCTTCTTCGGCGGCTTCAAGTCGGCGCTGGTGCTCGGCTTGGAGAGACGGAGCCAGCAGCTTGCGCACCCGAGTATCAACGTTGCCACGAAGCGGTTCGACAGTGAGATCCGGCCGCACGTTAAGCAGCTGTGCGCGGCGGCGGAGACTCGACGTCCCGACAACCGCCCCGTCAGGAAGGTCTTCGAGTGTGTCTCCCGCTGGCGTTACCAGAACATCGTTGCGCGGCGCGCGCTCGGGGATCGCCGCGACAACCGTCGGTCCGATATCTTCCGTTGGGACATCTTTCATTGAGTGAACGGCCACCTCTGCCGCCCCGTCGATAACGCGTTCGTCAACACTCCGGACGAACGCGCCGGTCATTCCCAGATCCTGGATCAGTTCGTCACGGAGCTGATCACCGGTCGTTTCGACCGCCAACAGTTCAACATCTCGACGGCGGTCCTGGAGAGCAGCCCGAACGGTCGCCGCCTGACGGCGGGCTAGATCGGAACCGCGCGTCGCCAGCCGCAGCGTCTCACGCATGGCTCGGTGTAGACACGGCGACGGGCAAAAGCCCCCCGTTACCAGTTGTTGCCGATGCGAGCTACAGGCGGAACAGGCCGAGTGCCGCGGGGCTTGGCCCTCGAAGCAGTTGACAGTGCCAACAACTGCTACGCGAGATCGTCCGGCGTGGCGACCGCCGCATCCCAGACCGCCGGCAGGTGGGCTTCGGCGGCCGACACTAGCGGTTCCGTGCCGTGGACAGCGTCAAAGGATCGGTCAGCACCGGAGACGGCCTGTACGGCCGTGGCGATCGACTCGTAGCGGCGCTCGGTAGCGGCACCGACGAGTGACGGCAGGCCGGCCCGGTCGGCAACCGCTCGTGCCGCATCACGCCCGAACGCAACGGTGCTGGATGCGCGGTCGATAAATACGAGCGTGAACGGCACGGACGAGCACTGGGCATCGAGAACGGTCTGTGCGGCCGCTGACTCCCAGGCGACGATTCCGACCCGATCGAGAGTCGCAACCGCTCGCGCGGCGGCCGTGCAGAACGGACAGTCGTCGTCGTAAAGCAACACGGCGTCAAATGCGGCCATACACACAGTAGCGGCCGCGGACACTTGACCGTCGCGCCGGGATCAAGAGGCCGGATCCTCGGGACAGACGAGCGTCTCTTCCTCGGGCGCCGCATCACGCACCGCCGTTGCGACCGGCGGCCGGTTGGCATCGGCGACGGTCTCATCGATGGCATCGTCGTCGACCTCCGGAACGACACCGCGGCGGTCCTGGTCGATACGCATTGAGCAGAACTCGACGCCACACATCGAACAGTAGCGGGCTTGATCGCTCGCATCCGGGAGGGTGTCCGCACGGTACTCGCGTGGCTTGTCAGGATCAAGCGCGAGGTCGAACTGCCGGGACCAATCGAAGGCCGCTCGGGCTTCTGAGAGCGCGTCGTCCCACGCCTGGGCGTCGCCGGTGGCGACATCGGCAGCATGAGCGGCGATTTTCGCCGCGACGAGACCGTCACGAACGTCCTCGCGGTCGGGCAGGCCGAGGTGCTCGGCAGGGGTGACATAACAGAGCATGGCGGCACCAGCGCGGGCGGCCTCGGTCGCACCGATGGCACTGGTGATGTGGTCATAGCCGGGCGCAACGTCAGTGACCACCGGTCCGAGGACGTAGAAGGGAGCACCGTTGCAGATCTCCTGTTCGCGGCGGACGTTCATCTCGATCTCATCAAAGGGGATGTGACCAGGTCCCTCGATCATCACCTGGACGCCGTGGTCCTGTGCAACGGCAGTGAGCTCACCGAGGGTTTCGAGTTCAGCGAACTGGGCATTATCGCTGGCGTCAGCGAGCGAACCCGGTCGGAGGCCGTCGCCGAGGCTAACGGTGACATCGTGTTCAGCGAGGATCGCACAGATCTCCTCGAAGTGGGTATACAGCGGATTCTGCGCGTCGTGTTCGGTCATCCAGTTTGCCAGGATCGATCCACCGCGGGAGACGATCCCGGTGGTGCGCTCTTCGGTCAGCGGAAGGTGCTCACGAAGGATCCCTGCGTGAAGCGTCATGTAGTCGACGCCCTGTTTGGCCTGCCGTTCGATCTCGGTGAGCAGTCCGTCGGGGGTGAGGGCGGTGGCATCGTCAGCCGTCGCCACCGCGGCGTAGATCGGCACCGTCCCCAGTGGCACGGGACTGTGCTCGATGAGTCGCTCGCGGACGCGATCAAGGTCGCCGGCCGTCGAGAGGTCCATCACGGTATCGGCACCGTACCGTAGCGCCGTCTCAAGCTTGCGCAGTTCGGTCGTGTCGTCGCCGGCCGCGTCACTCGTGCCGATGTTGGCGTTGACCTTTGTCGCGAAGTCCGCACCGATGACCATCGGCTCCAGAGCGTCGTGGTGGTGGTTTGCCGGAATCACGGCCTCGCCGGCGGCGACAGCCTCGCGGACGGTATCGGGCGCGACGCCCTCGCGCTCGGCCACCGCCTCCATCGCCGGGGTGATAACACCAGAACGCGCACGCTCAAGTTGTGTCGTTGTCATAATTACTTGGTGATATCACCAGATAATAAACACGGCGATCCCGGCGAGTGAGTCGGGGGTCGTCCATCTGGTGTGGCGTTTCACTCCGACGGCATCGATCGGAGTGTGAACACGGGGTCGTTCACGGGCGGTACGAGGCGGATGCCACGGGGCTTGCTCCCGTGGAGGAAGCCGACACCCGATGAACCTCACCCCGCTCTAGAATAAGGCTGACTCACCCATTGTACGTCTAAAGTCCGCTAAGACGTTCTTGTGATGGAACGTTTTCTCCCGAGTCCGAGCGTTCAGATGACCAGATCAGTGTCGCACCGGCACTCGTGAGAGACTCTTGCGAAATCCTTGATGTAGTCGTGGATGATCACCGCGAGGTCAAACATCGCATCGGCCTGCTGGGTAGCCGCGACTGTATCGCGGTAGTATGCCGCTGCGCGATTGTCGCGATACAGTTGCTTCAGCCGCCGCGCAGTCTCTTCCGCGACGAGGTTCAGCTCGGCACCACGGTCGTAAGCACGGTCGTGTCCCTCGCGGAAGTCGTCGATCGTGTCGTTTGAGGCAGTGAGCGCGTAGAACTCGAGAGTGCGCTCAATGGCTGCGAAGGACATCTCGATGACGCTCGTGTGGTAGCCGTCGTGCTCGCGGAGCAGGCGACACGCGTCAAGTAGACGGCACGCCTTCCGGAGCTGGATCACGTCAGCGTCGTGTTCGGCCGGATCGAGCCCCTCCTCGTACTCCGGCTGGCCCAGTTGCCCACCGAACGCGTCCTCAGCCCGGCTAATGGCTTCATCAATGTCGTCGGGCTCGTCAGGCATCGCCCATCACCTCCTGCTTGAGGTCGCGGAGCGCGTCGCTGTCCACCAGCGTGATCGCGTCGGCGAACACGTCTTCAAGGCGGTCGCCGTGGCCGCGTGCTGACTCCAGCGTCTCGACGAGGATCTGGAACTCGTAGCGGTCGCCATCGAACTGCTTCTGCCCGAGTGCCTTCGCGAGTTCGTTGGCGCGGTGCTGGTCGGCGCGGTCGCCAGCGAGTACCCAGAGGTCGATATCGCTCTGGCGGTCAGCTTGTCCGCGGGCGACGCTGCCGAACACGAGAACACCATGAACCTCAGCTAGTTCATCACGGATTCGATCAAGTGCCGCGCGGACGGGCCGTTGGAATTCCGGCTGAGGGATGCGTAAGACCGGGTCGTCGGGCTTCGTCACTCGGGTGCGATTGATACCGACGAGCCGGCGGTTGCCCTCGGCCTCGACGACGACCAGCCCGTTGGCTTCGAGGACATCGACGGCCCGCTTGACCGACTGGGCCGCGTTGTCGGTAAGTCGGCTCAATTCCCGGATCGTGAACTGTTCGTAGGGGTTATCGAGCAGCAGTTGGAGGAGGTCGTCGGTGGCTGTGTGACGGAACAAGTTGGGATCCGGCGTCGGAATTGGTAACCCGACGGTAGCTTGCTCCATCTTACGGGCCCCGTTCTTTTGTCTCGCCATACGTTACGTGTCTCGTCTCGCGAGACAATAATCTTCGGGTGGTATTAACGTAGATGGTGACTGGACGCTCAAACTCACTATCTCGCAAGATCGTGCTTGAATGGTGATCAGCGAAAGTGCACATACCAACGAGCAGGCTGCAGACGGTCGATACGGCCTACCACTTTATATGCCGTGTCGATCACAGCGGGAGATCAGCTTAA
>CAZFMU010000032.1:0-13998 GCA_964520165.1 uncultured Salinarchaeum sp.
ACATGACGTTCATCGCCGAGGAGCTCCGCGAGATCATGGCAGAACTCGGGTTCCGTGATCTCGATGCGATGATCGGAGCGGTCGACTGTCTGACCCAGCGTGGCGATGTTGAACACCCGAAGGCACAGAATCTCGATCTGAGTGCGGTCCTCGCCGATCCCGGGGAGGGTCCGCGACGGAAGGTACGCGAGCAGACCCACGAGATCGACGGCCAGCTCGATGAAACGCTCATCGAAGCGGCCGAGCCTGCCATTGAGGCAGGAACGCCAGTAACACTCGACGTATCGGTCACCAACGAGGACCGGGCCCTTGGCACAACCCTCTCACATACCGTTGTCAAGCGACGAGAGGAGCCGCTCCCGTCGGGCGCAATCACGATCGACGCCGATGGGACAGCCGGACAGAGCCTCGGGGCCTTTCTCGCCGATGGGATCACGATGCATCTCACCGGAACCGCGAACGACTACGTCGGGAAAGGGCTCTCCGGCGGTACGGTGACGGTGACAACACCCGCAGATGCAGCCTACGACCCAGCGGACAACATCGCCATCGGCAATGTCGCGCTCTACGGGGCGACCGATGGTGAATTATACGTTAATGGTCAGGCTGGCGAGCGCTTTGCGGTGCGGAACTCCGGTGCAATGGCCGTCGTCGAGGGGGTCGGTGACCACGGCTGTGAGTATATGACCGGCGGTATCGTCGCCGTACTCGGCGAGACCGGCAAGAACTTCGCCGCGGGGATGTCGGGCGGAATCGCGTACGTCTTTGATTCCGACGGGACGTTTACCGACCGCGTCAACACAGATATGGTCACCGTCGAGCCCCAACTGACCGAGCGCGACGAACGGATACTCCGTCGCCTGCTCGAAAATCACGCCGCATACACGGGAAGCGACCGCGCGGCCGAGCTCTTGGCCGACTGGGAGCACGCACGCGCGCAGTTCGTGACCGTCTTCCCTGACGCCTACCGCGAGGTCCTCGAAACGCGGGACGTTGAGGATGTCCGCGAACAGCCGCCGGCACTTGCCTCTGACCGACCGACCGGTGACGAGCCAAGTTCGACGCGGTCCTCGGTTGCCGACGACTGAGCTACCGAACGATCGTCACGGGGACCGATGACCGTCGGATAACGGCTTCGGCAACACTGCCGAGGAGGACGCGTGAAACGCCCGATCGGCCGTGACTCCCGATGACAATCTGATCGATATCGAGATCCTCGACACATTCGAGGATCATCTCCGTCGGGTTGCCGATGCGCGTCTCGGTGTCGATAGCGACCGACGCCTCGGTGGCTGTCTCGCGGGCCTCATCGAAGAGTCGTTCAGCGCGTTCTTCGCCGGCACTAATGAGTTGCTCATAGTCGCTGAACCCCTCGCCACTGTAGAGGCCAGCCACGGGGTTGACAACGTGCATGACGATGATGTCCTCATCGGGGTGTTGTTCAAGCGCATACTCAAGCGCCGTCCAAGACGGATCGGATCCATCGAGCGGTACGAGTACCCGCATGAACGTCCATTAACAGTGGAGTGATAAATACTCGCGGGCGCTCAGGCACACGCCGGCGCGAGATCCTCAACCGGAATCACCGAGTAATCAATCGACAGCGTCTCGCCGGTGGCCCGAACCTGACCGACGAACGAGGAGATATCATCGAGTGATCCCTCAAGGACGAACAGTTCCGTGCAATGGCCCTCGCCGACGTGGCTGTGGAAGTTCGAGACGACGAGGTCCTCGTGTTCGTGCCGGAGCGAGACCAGTTGCTCCTCAATCGATGTTGTTTCGTAATCGAAGACGACTGTCAGAATCCCCATCAGTCGTTTGTCCTCAAGCCGTTCGTCCTCAAACTCGCCGAGAAGGTTGCGTGCGGCCTCCCGAACGACTTCACTACGGCCGGTGTATCCGTGTTCGGTCGCGAATCCGTCGATCTGTTCGAGAAGTTCCTCCGGCATCGAGACGCTGACGACAACCATATACGAAGTAATCGGCAGTCAATATTAAATATTAATAGCGGAGCCGGCGGGAATGATCAGTCGTCTGCGGGTTCACCGGCGGACTGATCGATGGCGTCCCAGGTGAGCTGTGGGTTGCGGTCGGCGTCGGTCTGATCGACCCGGCGGGCGCTGGTTGAGGTAGGCGCTTCGTGTAGTTCCTCGTCGCTGGCGTGAGCAGCAGCATTAAACCCAGCCGCGAGCGTATCGAGTGAGTCCTTGCTCTCGATTTCGGTCGGTTCGGTCATCAGTGCTTGCGGAACGATCTCCGGCCAGGCGGTCGTCGGCGCGTGGACCCCGTGGTCAAGCATCATCTTCGCGACATCGGTCGCGTGGTGCTCGCCGGCACTGGCGACGAACTCGTGGAAGAACGGCTCGTAGGGGATCTCAAAGTCGATCTGGCTGGCGAGATAGTTGGCGTTCAGGATGGCCTTCTCGCCCATGTCCAAAAGCCCCTCATCGCCGAGTCGGTAAATGTACGCGAAGGACTTGAGCAAGACCGGCCAGTTGCCGTGGTGACCGTGGACTTTGCCGATGGTCTGGGCGGGCTCATAGAACTCATAATCGCCCTCCTCAGTCTCCCGGACGTGCGGGTTCGGCAGGAACTCGCGGAGTTCCTCTTTGACACCGACCGGCCCAGCGCCGGGACCGCCGCCGCCGTGGGGCGTCGCGAAGGTTTTGTGCACGTTGTAGTGCATAATGTCATAGCCGATATCGCCGGGACGCACGCGCCCCATCAGCGCGTTGAGATTCGCCCCGTCGTAATACATCAGGCCGCCAACATCGTGGACGGCCTCGGCGAGTTCGGTGATGTTCTCCTCGAAGACGCCAACGGTGTTCGGGTTTGTCAGCATCAACGCAGCCGTCTCTTCCGAACAGGCCGCCCGGACGGCATCAAGGTCCATCTGCCCCTTGTCGTTGCTCTCAATCTCGACAACATCGTATCCGGCCATCGTGGCCGTCGCCGGATTCGTCCCGTGGGCGGTATCAGGGACAATCACCTCGCTTCGAGGGTCGTCATTTGCCCGGTGGTAGGCCTTGGCGATGGAGATGCCGGTAAACTCACCGGCCGCCCCCGACGGGGGCTGGAGTGTCACGGCGTCCATCCCGCCGATGCGCGCCAGGTAGTCTTGGAGGGTATGCATGATCGCCAGGGTGCCCTGGACGGTCTCGTCGGGACGCTGGGGGTGAATCGCGCCGGCTGGATCGGCAGCAATCTCCTCGGTGAACTTGGGGTTGTACTTCATCGTACAGGACCCAAGCGGGTAGGGACCGTTCTCGACACCCCAGTTCATCTGGGAGAGCCGCGTGTAGTGGCGGGCGAGTTCCGGTTCGGACAGCTCCGGCAACTCGATCTCGTCGCGGGTCAGTTCGTCGGGTAACGACGTGTCTGTCTCGACGGTCGTCTGGTCTTTCTCCGCCAGGTGCGGTTCGTATCGTTCGTTCGCGTCGTCCTCGTAGGTTGCTTGCTGGAATTTCATTGTGCCACCTCCTCAAGGGCCGCGACGTCCTCAAAGGCGGTCACGAGGTCGTCGGTATGCTCGGCGTTGGTGTCTGTGACACAGACCTGCAGTTCGTGATCGTCAAGGACATGGACAGCAAAGCCGCGATCCTGGAGTCCATCGGCGACGGCCTGCGCATCGCGCTCGGTTTCAAGCACGAACTCGCGGAAATGGTGTCGGTCGTGGGCAGGGGCGTCGATGCCCGGGATAGCGTCAAGCTCGGCGGCCAGTTCGGCCGGTTCGTCGATGCAGGTCTTCGCGAGTTCCATCAGCCCCGAGGGGCCGAGCATCGAGGCGTGCATGGCCGTCCGGAGAGCCACCCACGCGGCGTTCGTACAGATGTTCGAGGTCGCCCGCTCGCGGCGGATATGCTGCTCGCGGGTCTGGAGCACCATCGCGTACGCCCGATTACCGTCGGCGTCCTCAGTAATCCCCGAGAGCCGGCCGGGGATCTGCCGAAGGAAGTCCTCGCGGGTCGAAAACAGACCGAGTCCAAGACCGTAACTCGCGGGCATGCCGAGGACGCTTGCGTCCCCGACAACAATATCGGCACCGACGGACGCCGGTTCCTCAATGACCGACAGGGCGATCGGGTCGGTCCCTAGGCAAAACAGGGCGTCGTGGTCGTCGGCGATGTCGCCGATGTCCGACAGATTCTCCTCAAGCGTTCCTCGGATTGTCGGCGAGGTCGCGTAGATCATCGAGACGTCCTCACCGGCAGCCGCCGCGAGCGCATCAAGGTCGGCGTTGCCATCCTCGTAGGCAAACTCTTCGATGGTCAGGTCGGCCCCATCGGCATAGTTCTCAAGGACTGACCGATGGCGATCGTCCGTCAACTCGGGGATAAGGATGCGGTCGCCACTGACGCTACGAACACGCGAGGAAAGCGTCGCCGCCTCGCCGAGGGCGGTCGCCGCATCGTAGATCGAACAGTTAACGATCTCAAGGCCGGTGAGCTCGGAGAGGATTGACTGGTATTCAAACAGTACCTGCAGAAAGCCCTGGGAGGCCTCGGCCTGGTACTGGGTGTAGCTGGTCAGAAACTCCGATCGCCCCGAAAGGTGATCGACCAGCGACGGGACATAATGATCATAGTGGCCCCGACCGAGGAACTCAACGAGGTCGTCGTTCTGCGCGAGCATGTCGCCGACATCGGCCTTCGTCTCCCGCTCGGTGTGGGCATCGATGTCGAAGCTCCCATCGTAGGTCAACTCCTCGGGAAACGCGAACAACTCCTCGACATCGTCGACGCCAATGGCGTCGAGCATCTCCGCCGTCGCCTCGGGGTCGTGCGGTGCGTATGGTGTACCGTGGGCAGTGTGGTGCTGGCTCATAGGTTACTCACTGATGAGTATACGTGTCATTAAAACTAATGCCGGCGGTCAGACGTGCGGATATCGTTTGACAGCCGGCACGCGGGGTGTCATTCGAGCAGTTCCGCTTCGTATGCGTCGATGTCGTAGAGGTTATCGAGTTCGTCAGGATCGGCCATCTCGACTTTGACCAGCCAGCCGTCGCCGTAGGGGTCCTCGTTGGTCAACTCGGGGTTGTCGTGAAGCGCCTCGTTGACCTCGATGACCTCACCGGAAACCGGCGCGTAGACATCGCTGACGGCCTTGATCGACTCGACAACGGCGAAGGCGTCACCCTGGGTCAGCTCGTCGCCGACAGCGGGCAACTCGAAGAAGACCAGATCGCCGAGTTCGTCCTGCGCGTAGTCGGCCAGGCCGATCGTAGCGGTTCCATCTTCGGGGCGGGCCCATTCGTGATCTTCGGTGTAATACAGGTCGTCGTGGGTTTCGTAGCTCATTGTTATGCGAGGAAGCGGTGGGATTCGATTGTCGCGCTTTTCGGGGCGTCGCGGATCATGATGTTGACGTCGGTCCCGGGTTCGGCGTAGTCGGTATCGACGTAGCCGAGTCCGATCGCCTCACCGATCGTCGGGGCCATCGTACCGCTGGTGACCGTGCCGATCTCGTCACCGTCGGGAGACTCGATCGGATACCCGTGTCGTGGAACACCGCGGTCGTTCAGTTTAAGTCCGACGAATTCCTTGTCGACTCCCTCCTCCTGCTGTTGCTGGAGCACGTCGCGGCCGACAAACTCGTGATCAAGGTCGACTGCGAAGCCGATCTTCGCCTCGTAAGGCGTTGCCGGCGTTTCCTCGGGGTCGAAGTCCTGACCCGAGAGCAACAGCCCGTACTCCATGCGGAGGGTATCCCGGGCGCCCAGTCCACAGGGCTGGACGTCGTCAAAGGCGTTCCAGAGCGTCTCGGCCTCAGCAACCGGCCCGGCGATCTCGAAGCCATCCTCGCCGGTATATCCGGTGCGGGCAACCCACATTTCGACGCCGTCGATCGTTGCGTAGGTGCCGGAGTACCGGCCGACATCAAGCACGTCCTCGTCGGTGGCGGCATCGACCTGCTCGGGCGCGTTCGGTCCCTGGACGGCGACCATGGCGTAGTCCTCGGTCTCGATCTCGATATCGGCGTCGAGCCCCCACTCGTCGCGGTGGGCACGCCACCGATCGGCCATCATCTCGTCGTTACCGACGTTCGGGACGGCCAGGTACTGCTCGGTGCCGTCGGCATCGGGCTGGCGGTACACAATGGTGTCCTCAATCAGGTTGCCCTCCTCGTTGAGCATCCCGTTGTACCGGCCCTCACCGACCTCCATGCTGTGAACTTTGTTCGTGAGCAGCCGACCGTTCAATTCGGCCGCGTCCGGACCGGTAATACGTACCTGTCCCATATGCGAGACATCGAAGATGCCGACATCCTCTCGGACGGCCTGGTGTTCGGTGCGGATGCCGTCAAACTCAACGGGCATATCCCACCCACCGAAGCCGGTGAAGGAGGCGCCGTTATCCTCGTGGACCGCATAAAGCGGCGGTCGTGTAAGCGACATGCAACGGCGAGTCAAAGCGAACAGTCTTAATAGTTCCCTATTCCGGAGATATGTGGCCGAACCGGTGCGAACGACTTGGGTGACCAGCGCAAGCGAGCCACCCGATACCCAAAAGCGATCACAGCGGTCACGTTGAATCCGACGACTCGAAGCATCTATGCGACGGCCAGTTTGAGTGGTGGTATGGACGGGGTGCGGGCGGTCGTCGAGCGGCTATCCGAGCGCGGCGAGCGCGTCGGTATCTTTGTTGATGGACCGAACGTCCTCCGCGAGGAGTTCACCGTCGACCTAAACGACCTCAGGACGGCCGCAGCTGACCGTGGAACGCTGGCCATCTCGCGGCTCTACCTGGACGAACAGGCGCCGACCAGCCTGATCCAGGCCGGCGAGGCGCGCGGGTTCGAGGTTGTTATCACAAGCGGCGACGTGGATGTCCGTCTTGCCGTCGACGCCACCGCTGCACTCGTCGAAGAGGATATTGATACGTTATGCATTGCCTCACGCGACACCGATTTCAAGCCGGTCCTCGAGGCGGCCCGCAAGCGCGGGATCAGGACATGTGTGTTGCTCCCGGGCGAGCACGGCCGCTCGGACGCACTGGTCAACGCCGCCGATGAGGCGATTGTACTCCAAGCCCGCGAGTAGCACAGCGACATGACAAGCGGTCGCCTTTAGTCCACGAAGACGCCACAATCGGATAATGACCGACCTGGGAACACCGGTCCTCGACAACCACCTGCACCTCAATGCTGCCGAGGGACAGGGGTTAGCGGCCGTCGAGACCTTCGCGGACGCCGGCGGGACTCACCTAATTATCATCAATCGACCGTCGTGGCAGTACGGGAGCCTACCGGAGACGCCAGCAGACTTTCGACAGGGCTTTGATGCAACCATCGAGGTCGCCAACGACGCCACGGATCGACTGCCGGGCCGGGCCTGGGCGGTCCTCGGCGTACACCCAACGTTGATCTCACGACTCGTCGAAGCGGGGCAATCACCGGAGGCCGCTGCCGAGTTGATGACAGCCGGGATCGATATCGCCGCCGAGTACGTCGCCGACGGCGCAGCGCTGGGCCTTAAATCCGGCCGGCCCCACTACGAGGTATCCGACGCCGTCTGGGCGGCCTCGAACCAGGTCATGCGTCACGCCTTCCAGCGAGGGGCCGAACTCGGGTGTGCGGTGCAGCTCCACGCCGAGGCCGGCAACGAGTTCCGCGAGGTGGGCGACTGGGCGGAGGCTGCCGGACTCCCCCGCGAGCGCGTCGTCAAGCACTACGCCGACGGCCCGGTTGAGGGCATTACCCCGAGCGTGACCGCTGACAAGGAGGCGCTACGGGCGGCCGCCGAGCGCGACACCCCGTTTCTCATGGAAACCGACTTTCTCGACGATCCCGATCGACCGGGGGCAGTCCTCGGACCGAAGACGGTCCCACGGCGCGTCCGATGGCTCCTTGAGGCGGGCTACGAGGCGGCCGTCAAGCGGGCGCACGTCGAGACACCGGCAGCCGTCTACGGGATCGACACGACAGCCTAGAAGTTCCCGAGATGAGACTGTTCGGCCGCCGCACGCAGGTCCGCACACGTTGACCACGACTCACGGGCAATCGGCGGACACGTGCCGTGCTTGGCGTAGTACGAGGCGAGAAAGGACCGTGTCTGTGGATCACTCGGATAGCCGCTGCCGATGGGGCCATACTCATCCGCGAGGGCCTCGATATGGGCGTCTCGACGGACCTTCGCGACAATCGAGGCGGCGGCGACAGTTTGGTGGGACGCCTCGGCGCTATGGCGTCCGGTCACGGTGACAGAGCGGTCACAGACTGTCTCGACGCGACGGGCAAACCGATCAGCATCCGGATCGCCGGCGTCAACCACCACCGGTACTTCCTCAACATCCGCCGGCAGGGCATCGACGAGTGCCCGCGCGTGAGCCTGCACGGTCAGGGTGTTCATGTCGGTGTCAGAAGCGTCAATTCGGGCAACGGGTACCTCCGCAACGCCGAGGGTCACCGCCGGGTCCGATCGGAGGGTTGCCGCGAGGTCACTTCGCTTCGTCGGAGTCAGTTGTTTTGAGTCCGCAACCGCGTCCGGCAGCACCTTCGGATCCGGAGTGACAACAGCAGCGGCAAACATCGATCCCAGTACGGGTCCCTTCCCGGCCTCGTCACATCCGGCGCGCATGCTCGCACTGTTAGGCCACCGGCCGAAACGGCTTCGATCCAGGCGAGCCGCTGTGATCAGTCGTCAGCGACCGAAGCGCGATCTTCACGTTCGTCGAATTCGAGTGGGTCTTCCTCGGGTGATTCTTCCTCGGTTCGGAGTCGGTCAATCGGGATGTGACACATGGTGTAATCCCTCACCTATGCTATGTTTTGACATACTTAACTGTTGTGCGCACGGAAGAAGGCCGGCTGTTCGAAGGCCTCGTCTTCGCCTTCGACCGCTAGCACGTCCAGTGCCGTTACTGTCGCACCGGTTTCGAGGAGACCGGCAAGGCTGGGGTCGGTGCGGTCGTTGTCCCCGCTGACCAACTCCTTGACGTAGAGGCCGCCTTCGGTGTGAAACTGGAGGGTGGCCTGTGTTGGACTCTCAAGTTCGCCATCGGCCGCATAGACCGTGCGGGTTCGGGTGCGACCGGCTCGACGGTGATCGACCCGTTCGGGGGTGTACTGTTCGATTGTCGCCCCATCGAGTGTCGCGAGCGCGTCCGCAAGCGCCGTCTCCGTGACGGGGTCGTCAAACGTCACCATCGCCCGATAGGTCTTACTCGCATCGAGGCGTTTGACCCGCTCGACCATCTCGTGGGTCGCTAGCCGTAGTCCATCGACGGCAACGCCGTCAGCCTCTTCGTTGATCTGGGCTTCAAGCGCCTCGACGTCGGGCGTGCGGACGTGCGGATCGTCGACCTCAAGGACAAATGGTCGGCCGGTGCCGAGCATCCGCGCGTCGACATCCTCGCGTCCAGCCCCATGGAAGGTGGCATCGGCACCGTCCATGGCCGCTATCACGGCCGGGGCGATCTCCTCTTCGACACTTGTCGCATAGAGATAGCCCTCCCCATCGCAGTGCTCGCAGGGCTGGGTCTCATCATCAACGGTGACGACGCCGCTGCCGTTGCACTCCCGGCAGGGCCACTCCGTCTGTGGAATGTCACGTTCGAGCTTGCGGTAGCGGCCGTAGACGAACGCGGAGTTGACCTGGAGGTCGATGGTCTCCGAGTCGAGTTCAATCACCGCGAGAACATCCGGACGCTCGAAGTCGACCGAGATGTCCAGTCGGTCGGCGACGCGCTTGCCGACCTCGCGGTTGAAGTCGGATTTGAACGATTCGCCAGCGTCTGGGTCTAATCCGGCATCCTCGCGAAGCAGGCGGTCGTTCTCCTCAATGAGCGGAGGCACACGCGTCCCAACCTGAAACGTCTCGAACTCGTACGCCGAAACAACATTAACGATCTGTTCGGCCCACCGATCGGCCATTGTGGCGTGGCCCTCGCACACCCAACAGGAGTCCGGTGACTCATAGGGCTCGTCGTCATCGAGTGCAAGTGTCACGCGAAGCGCGCGTCCTCGTTCCGCGTTCGAGAGCCCAAAACTCCGGTCCGCGAAGGGCCGGCCCAGGCAGGCGTCACAGACCGGGCCGGTCGCCACGAGTTGGCGGGCCGCCGCGAGTAGGTCCATACATCCGCTGGGAGCCCGTCGTGGGAGAGGATTTCGAAGCGAACCGTAACACATCCCCTTCCGGGAGACCCAATACGTGTATGAACTACCTGCTGTGGGCGGTCCTTGCGATGAGCGCGTACGCGATGGTCGCACCGCTGACAAAGCTCGCTCTCGATGGGATTCCAACCCCAGTCGTCGTCCTAATTACGAACGCCGTATTGATCATCGCCGCGGTTGGCGTCGTGCTGGTGGCACGCGAACCGGTTGGGGCCTATCTGACTCACGCCCGGGCGCCGTATATGTACGCCGCCGGTCTGTTTTTGACAATCGGGATTATGTCGTATTATCAGGCGTTGTCGCTCGGACCGGTCAGCATCGTTGTGCCGATTTTCGGACTCTTCATCGTCGTCTCATCCGTCATTGGCGTCTTCGCTCTTGATGAGGCACTGACCCTCCGCAAGGGTCTCGGCGTCATCCTCGCCATCGCCGCAATCATCCTCACATCACTCGACTAGAGGTACATGAGTGGAAGCATGACGAGCGTGCCGAACAAGATCCCACCAACCAACAGCGGCACTCCGTCACGGGGCAGGTCACGTCCGGTTGCAAGCGCCTCAGGAATGAATTCTGTGAGCACCAAATAAACCATCGCACCGGCGGCAAAGCCAAAGCCGTAGGGGAGCATCGTCTGCGCCAGTCGGACGAACATGAAGGCGATGACGGCACCGATCGGCTGGGGAAGACTCGAAAAGACCGCCCACCAGACCATCTTCCACTCGGAGACCCCCAGCGAGCGAAGCGGGATCGAAATGGCCGTTCCTTCCGGGATGTTGTGGATCGAAATAGCGACCGTCATAAAAATCGCGAGCACCGGCACCGACATCCCGAGGATCGAAACCCCACCCTCAAACCCAAGTTCCGCAAAGGAGACACCAACAGCGACCCCCTCGGGGAAGCTGTGGACAGTCAGAATGCCAAGGATAAGCAACAGTTTGCTGAAGTCCGCCCGCTCGTAGCTTCGCGGATCGATATCAGCATCAACGAGCACCTCGTGGGCGACGATCACCAGCACGACGCCGACAAGTGCGCCGAGGCCGACCTCAACGGCCGTTCCCGCGGCGAGCCCCTCCCTGAGGAGCCCGAAGCCAGAGGCCGAGAGCATGATCCCGGAGGAAAAGCCCCAGAGAGCGACGTTGCCACGGGCGTCGATCGAATTGAGAAAAAAGAACGGTAGCGCACCAAGACCGGTCGCCAGCGCCGTGAGCAAGCCGGCGACAAACACAAACCCGAGGCCGCCGAGTGACACCATTGCCATCGGGTACCACGAACACGTACAAATGATCGTCGGACCACCGACATCGGCCCACCAGTAACGCGTCGGTTCGCCGATGACTCTGTGATCGGCACAAACCTTTATAAGACTTAAATACGACTTTAAAACTGCGACATGACTGATCCCAAGGAAACTATCAATATCGAAAACGTCGTTGCGTCGACGGGAATCGGGCAGGAACTCGACCTCCAGAGCGTGGCGATGGATCTTAAGGGTGCGGACTACGATCCGGAGCAGTTTCCCGGGCTCGTCTACCGCACGCAGGATCCAAAGTCCGCGGCACTGATCTTTCGGTCGGGCAAGATCGTCTGTACGGGGGCAAAGAGTACGGACGATGTTCATGAGAGCCTCCAGATCGTCTTCGACAAACTCCGCGAGTTGAAAATCGACGTCAATGAGGATCCCGAGATCGTCGTCCAGAACATCGTCACCTCGGCGGATCTCGGCCGAAATCTCAATCTCAACGCGATCGCCATCGGCCTCGGTCTCGAGAACATCGAGTACGAACCCGAGCAGTTCCCAGGACTCGTCTACCGGCTTGATGAACCGGAGGTTGTTGCCCTCCTATTTGGCTCCGGGAAACTCGTGATCACCGGTGGCAAAAAGCCTGAAGACGCCGAACACGCCGTCGACGAGATCGTCGCCCGCCTCGAAGAGCTTGGACTGCTCGACTGACGGCGTGGTCACTCGACGAGTCGCTCGATTTCGGTGACGAGGATGTCGCTGGCACCGGCGGCTTTGAGATTGGTGATGACCTCAAAGACATCGCGTTCGTCAACGACAACGTGAACGGCGAGTTTGCCGTCCTCATCGTCGGCGATATCCATGATGGTCGGACCGCCAAGTCCGGGAATGACGTCGCGGACCTCCTCAAGTCGATCGCGTGGCACGTTCATCATCAGATAACGTTTGCCCTCCGCCGCCAGCACCGACTCAAGTGCTGTCTGAATCTGCTTCAGTTTCGAATCCTCAAGAACATCCTCCCGAGCAAACAGCCGAACGGAACTCTGGAGCACCTCGTCGATGATGGCCAGCCGGTTGACCTGGAGGGTCGTCCCCGTTGAGGTGATATCAACGATTGCGTCGGCCATCCCGGCATGTGGTGTCAGTTCGGTTGCCCCGGTCACCTCAACGATCTCGGCGTCAATCTCCGCCTCGTCGAGATACTGACGGGTAATCCGGGGGAACTCCGTTGCGATAGTATGCCCAGCAACGTCTTCCGGCGCAGTAATACCGCCGTCCTCCGGAGCGGCCAATACGAGCCGGCACTGACCAAACCCGAGATCAAGCAGTTCGCTGGTTGATGTCGTCCCTGCCTCAACCAACTGATCGTGCCCGGTGATGCCGGCGTCGGCCGCACCGTCGGCCACGTATTCGGGAATGTCCGCCGCGCGGGCGAACAGGATCGTTACCTCGGGATCGACAGTCTCGGCGTACAGCCGGCGGTCGGCGCCATCGACGACATGGAGCCCGGCCCGCTTGAGCAGGTCCATCGTGGGGTCGTGGAGCCGCCCCTTGTTCGGTACGGCGATCCGCATACGCTGATTTGCCTACCGGGGGTCAACTGTCTTTCCGTTCGCAGGTGTGGATCGACCGAAAAGTCAGGCATCAAGCGCCTGACGGAGCGCATCGGGTGCGGACGCAAGAGCTTCATCCAGGGCATCGGTGTCGGGACCACCACCCTGGGCGAAGTTCGGCGGGCCACCGCCGCCGCCACCGACCATCCGAGCGAGTCGCTCAACGACCGCGCCAGCGTCAACACCCGCATCTTCCGGCGTTGCGACTACAAACTGGGCACCATCAACACCACTCCCGAGGACAGCCACCTCACCCTCCTCAACGATGGCATTGGCCGTCGCACGGAGTTCATCGACATCGGCATCAATCCGACGAATGACGGCGGTCGTCGCACCAAGATCAACCCGTTCGCCGGCCTCGTCGCCTCCGGCACGGGCCGCCGCGAGTTCCTCTTGAAGCTCTTCGATGCGCTTGCCGCGATCCTTCCACTCCTCGAAGAACCGCGCTGCCGTGTCGGGAACGGCCTCCGGCGCGACATCAAAGACATCGGCCGCCGCATAGAGCGCATCCTCGGCGGCCTGGGTGGCCTTGATGGCCGCTGGACCGACCGAGAACGTCAACCGCTCGACGCCATCCTGAATGCGCTCGGTCGAACGGATCTTGATCGCCCCGATCTCGCCCGTGTGGGCGACGTGCGTGCCACCGCAGGCCTGCACATCGTCCGCAACGGTGACAATCCGGATCTGCTCGCCGGCCGGGATGCCACCCTGGTAGAGATCAAAGCCGTACTGCTCTTCGGCCTCGTTACGGTCGAGCCACGTCGCATCGGTCGCGATATTCTCGCGGACGAGTTCGTTGGCCTGCCGTTCGATCTCCTTGATCTGCTCGCGGTCGATTCGACGGTAGTGTGTGATGTCGATACGCGACCGGTCGGTCCCCTTCTGTGCCCCCGCCTGTCGAACGTGATCACCGAGGACCTGCCGGGCGCTGTGAATGACGATGTGCGTGGCCGTGTGGTTCCGCATGAGTTGGCGCCGACGGTCGGCATCGATACTGCCGGTGACCATGTCGCCCTCCTGTGGCGCCGTCTC
>CAZFMU010000033.1:0-13819 GCA_964520165.1 uncultured Salinarchaeum sp.
AATGCGGTGGCTCAGGTGAACCCCTCATCACACGGGGCTCAGCGGGGGTAACATCTCGTCACAGCCACCACCAGACGTTCGGTCGGACCGGTCAAAAGTGCTACGTGGTGTCGACGATGGCGGCAACGCGCTGAGCACGGTCACGATGGGCGTCGGCGATCGCCGAAACATCCTCGCGAACGCCGTTTTCTGTCGCGTAGCCGGTGATGAGCGACGCCGGCGTCGTCTCGAAAATGGGTGCGTCGACCGTGATCGCCGCCGTGCCAGAATAGACGGTTGTCGGATCGGCCGCATTCGAGGGCGCAATCGGCTCGGGGGCGACCTTGTCGCTCGCCGCAGCAACGTAGACGGGAACCTCGTGTTCGGCCGCTGCGAGGGCGAGGAGATGGGTACCGACTTTGTTGAGGACATCACCATCGGGAAGAATGGTATCCGCACCGACAAGGACGCAGTCGATCGGCCGATCGGCAAGGACGGCCGCCATCGCACTATCAGGATGGATCGAGACGGTCGTCTCAGCGGCGAGTGTTTCAGCGAGCTCAATCCCTTCCTCACCGGGCTGCGAGACGGCGACGGCCACCGACTCAGCTACTTCGAGTGCCTGTCGGACGGTCCCGGACCACGAGAGGGTCATGATATTCGCGTCGTTGGCGAGGGTTGTCGCCGTCGTTGCCGCCTCAGCGTCGACACGATCGGCACGGGCGAGACCATCGATAGCGGCCTGTTCGACGGCGACGGGATCGGAGCCACCCGCTGCGAGGGCCCGATTGATCCGGTTGCGGACGACGGCCATACTCGGACGGACCTCGCGCAGCTGGGCGCCGACCGACACGATCGAGTCCTCCTCATACCCGGTGGCAATTGCCCCGGCCCGATCGCGGAGGACCTCAAGCGCCCGGCGCGAGAGGGCCGCTGCTCCGTGGGTCTCGTCGGCAGCAATCGACTCGATAGTGGGGGCAACCCGTCGATAGCCCGCCCAGAGTCCGGGGACGCTGTTACGCCGGAGGATGGCTGTCGGCTGGACCCACTCGATCCGTTCGAACTCGTGATTCGGCTCGGCCGCCCGACTCTCGACATCAAACAACAACGGATGGACGGTAAATCGATGGCCCGAGGCGGGATCCTCGACAGGCATGGGATCGCCGACGCGAACCGGATCGTCAACGGTCAGACTGACCTCCTCGCGGACCTCGCGAACCGCTGCCGCGTTGATAGACTCGCCGGCCTCAATGTACCCGGAGACAGCCCCCCACTGACCCGAGAACGTCGGCGCCGTCTCGGGGCGCCGACCGATGAGGATCTCGTGATCGGCACGGAGAAATGCCGTCACGACGTCCGCCTGTTCCATGGCTGCTCGTTGCGCGTCAACCCACCTGAATCTTGAGGGGACCGATCCACAGCCATTTATTCGGGAGCGACGGAATCGGCGGTAGTGACGGCGAGTTCGGATTGGCGACGCTTCTTTGGCCACGAGACGCCCTACGACATGCAGCGTGATGGCATCGAGACGGCCATCGAGTCGGGGCAGGAGGGCGGGTACCTCGCCCTTGAGGGGGCCTGTGGCACCGGCAAGACCATGCTCTCGTTGGCCGCTGGACTGGCACTCGTACGCGATCCGGACACGGATTTCGAGCGGGTGCTCGTGCTGACGAGCGTCAAGCAGCAACTCAGACAGTTCGAATCCGATCTCGAAGTGATCAACGAGGGACTCGCGCCGGAGCAGCAGGTGTCCGGACTGACGCTCGTCGGGAAGGCCGACCTCTGTCCGTACGTCCGCGGGAGTACGGACGAGCTTGATGAGACGACCGTCTACGACGGCTGTGAACGTCTACGGGAGACAACGCGGGCGCTGACCGATGAGCGATCGGCGGGCGAACTCGTCACCGCCGCACAACGGCAACACACGCATGATCTGACCGTTGCCGAGACACTCGCTCCATACGACCAGCGTCTGCCAGCGGTCGACGAGACCGGTGGTGAGACGACGTTTTGTCCGTTTTACGCGCGGTATCTTGAGGCACTGCCGGAGGACGGTGATCGCGCGGAGGCGGTCCCGTTTGATCCGGATGGCCTGGGGCTGCTTGATACGGAAGCGCTGATCGGTCGGTCAATCGAGCACGGGACCTGTCCGCACTCGATGCTGACGGCGTTGATTGAGACAAGCGAGGTCATCATCGGAAACTACTACCACGCGTTCGATCCGCTCACGACACGCGCAATCACCGGTGGGATTATCGACGAGTCAACCTACCTGGTGTGTGACGAAGCGCACATGCTTGAACCGCGCGTCCGCGACCTCTTGGGCGAGTCACTCGGGGAGGGGACCCTCCAGCGGGCGATCGGCGAACTCGACCGGATTCGACAGCCACTACGCGCCGGAGACACCACGACTGGTGTCGATGCGGCCGCGGTTCGTGCCGAGCTTGAGACGACCGATCACAATCGCGACGACATTGAACACGCCATCGGGTTTCTCCGTGGGCTGCGCGAAACCGTCGACGAACTCGTCGGTGACCATCTCGAAGATGAACACCCCGATTGGCAGCACAACACCCCAGAGACTATCAAGATTCCACTCCGGGATCCCGGGGATCCAGGAGTTGACGCGGTGAGCGAGTGGGCGACAGATGTCGGCGCTTTTACGAACGTAAGCGGCGTTTGCCGGACCGCCGATCGAGTGCTCGACGCGCTTGACGAGGAGGAAAACACCGACCGGGCGATGCCGACGGTCGCACGGGTACTCAAGGCGTGGGGTGAGCGCGACCACGAGCGGTTTTTCCGATCGATTCGCCTCCACAAGCGAGCATCGCCCACAGCCGGTGACACCTGGCGGGACACCTACCGAGCCCAACTGCACCTGCACAACTGCGTCCCTGGGGATGCCATTGGTGAACGGCTCGCCGAATTCGGTGGAGGGATTCTCATGAGCGCTACCCTTGAGCCAATGGACGTCTTCGCGACGGTCACAGGGCTTGATCACCTCGCAGAGACGGCTGATCGGCCGGTCGTAACCCGTCAGTACGGCCTGCAGTTCCCCCCGGAAAATCGGGCGAGTTTCGCCGTTGCGGCGCCGAAGTTCACCTACGGCAACCGCGGTGATCCCGATCACTCTCGGAATCTCGATGCCGCCGGCGGTGGGGACGTTCGGGCGGTCTACGCTGATGCGATCCGGACGGTTGCAACCGTTCCGGGGAACGTCCTCGTGTGTATGCCGAGCTACCGGGAGGCAGAGTGGGCCAGCAACGTACTCAAGACAATCGACAAGCCGGTATTGCTTGATGCGGCCAGCGACGAGGCGACCACCGACCGGCTCAAACAGTCGTTTTTTGCCGGATCGGCGAAGGTGCTCGTGACGAGCCTCCGAGGGACGCTCACCGAGGGGGTCGATTACAGCGGCGACCGACTGGCGGCCGCGGTCGTCTGTGGGGTGCCGATCGTTGACACCGCAAACCCTCGCACCGAGGCGATCCGGGCGGCCTATGATCGGGCCTTTGGTGGTACGGAAACCGGTGTCGGCTTCGAGTATGCGCTGGCGATCCCGGCGGTCCGGAAGGCGCGCCAGGCGATCGGCCGGGTAATCCGTGGGCAGGAAGATGTCGGCGTTCGCGTGCTCGTTGACGAACGGTACGCCCGAGAGGGGTGGGACAGTCTCAACGAGTACGTGTCTGACGAGTTTGAGACAGTGACACCGGATCTGCTATCGGTTGGCCTCAAGCGGTTCTGGGACCGGCAAAAAACGTGAGATGAGCGACGACGAAGCGCGTTAGTCGTCGTTTGAGACCAGCGGCTCGTCCTCTTCCTCGGTGAACCCGGCAGAGTCTGCCATGCGACGCTGAGCCTCGGGGTCGAACTGCGCCTCGATGTCCTGGAAGCGCGGCACGAAGGAGAGTTCGTGGTGGCTCTCGGTCGGGTGATCAAGGTACCGGTCCTCGAGATCCATCTGGCCTTGCTCGTCGTTCTCGGCGATGTTCTTCATGTCCTCGTAGACGGCGTGAGCGCCGGAGTGCAGCGCGTACAGCGTGACGAAGATGTACTTGTAGCCAAGGTCGCCGAGTTCCTGGAAGGTCAACGCGTCTTCTTCCTCGCTCCAGGCGAAACTGGAGGAGTAGTTGAACGCAAGGTCGACCTCGGGGTGGGTCTCATGGAGTTCCTCGGCGTAGGCGATGGCGTCCTCGCGCGAGGGATCGGGCATCTCGGGCCAGATCAGGTCAACGCCGGCGTCGGCGTAGATGCGGCCGCGCTCGACGTGTTCGTCCCAGTCGCCGTTGGCAGAGCCATAAGCATCAGTTCGGGCAATGATGACGGTGTCCTCGTCCTGTTTGGCGTCAACGGCGGCACTAAAGCGCGCTTCAGCCTCCTCACGGGAGATGACCTTCTTGCCGGCGATGTGGCCACAGCGCTTGGGCGTCGTCTGGTCCTCGATGTGGACGGCAGCGACACCCGCCTTCTCGTACTCACGGACGGCACGGCGAACGTTGTGGACGCCACCGTACCCGGTGTCACAGTCCGCGACTACCGGCAGGTCGGTGGCCTCGACGATCCGCTTGGCGTTCTCGACCATCTCGGTCATCGTCACCATCTCAAGATCCGGGAAGCCGAACTGGCCGAGCACGGTGGAATACCCGGACATATAGACGGCGTCAAGCCCAGCCATCTCCGCCAGGCGGGCGTCAAGGGCGTGATAGAGACCCGGCGCGAAAACGAAGTCGTTGTTGTTGAGCTTCTCGCGGAATTCTCGGGCAGCGTCGTTATCGACGTCCCGAATCATCGGATCGGTTGTTCGCACGCGACTCGCGACCTTGTCCGTGTCGTCGTTGGACTGTGTCATGGTTGGTGTGGTTCCGGGGGAGCCTGCCGACCCAACAGCCGTTGGCCGGTGACTCTCCGTGTATCCTCAGCATCGGATGGTGGGGACTTAACCGTTGTGAACGATGATGATATTTGAAATCCTACAGTAATGGTATCACGTACCACGGGGGAGCGTGTCCTTGATACGATTGGAAATCCAAAAAAAGCCGATGAGTGACGCCGGCCCGCTCTCTCCGGATCGCCCTGACGTCGAGCGCCCATTTCGTGTCGACGCGCCGTTTGATCCCGCTGGCGACCAGCCCGAGGCGATCGAGCAACTCGCCGCCGGCTTCCGGCAGGGCATGGACAAGCAGACCCTCCTTGGGGTGACCGGGTCAGGCAAGACTAACACGGTCTCGTGGGTCATCGAGGAGATTCAGAAGCCGACGCTGGTCATCGCGCACAACAAGACCCTGGCAGCGCAACTCTACGAGGAGTTCAGGGAACTATTCCCAGATAATGCAGTCGAGTATTTTGTCTCCTACTACGATTACTACCAGCCGGAGGCCTACGTCGAGAGTTCGGACACCTATATCGACAAGGACGCCTCGATCAACGACGAAATCGACAAGCTACGCCACTCAGCAACCCGCTCACTATTGACCCGGGAGGACGTGATCGTCGTTGCCTCGGTGTCGGCCATCTACGGGCTGGGGGATCCATCGAATTATACCGAGTTGGCGCTTCGACTCGAACGCGGCCAGCAGATCGGGCGGGAGGCACTCCTTGAGCAGCTGGTTGATCTTAACTACGAGCGCAACGACGTGGACTTCACGCAGGGGACCTTCCGGGTGCGCGGCGACACCGTCGAGATCTATCCGATGTACGGGCGTTATGCCGTACGGGCCGAGCTCTGGGGCGACGAGATTGACCGGCTAATGAAGATCGACCCGCTTGACGGCGACGTGAAAAGCGAGGAGCCAGCCGTGTTGATCCACCCCGCCGAGCACTACTCGATTCCAGACGAGCAACTCGAACGGGCCATCGAGGCGATCGAGTCGGATCTTGAGGACCGGATCCGTCACTTCGAGCGGACAGGGGACCGCGTAGCCGCCCAGCGGATCGAGGAACGGACCACCTTCGATCTGGAGATGCTCCGGGAGGCGGGCTACTGCTCGGGCATCGAGAACTACTCCGTGTATCTCTCCGATCGAGAGCCTGGTGACCCACCGTACACCCTGCTCGATTATTTCCCCGATGACTTTCTGACGGTCATTGATGAGTCCCACCGGACAATCCCGCAGATCCGCGGCCAGTTCGAGGGCGACAAGTCACGCAAGGACTCGCTTGTCGAAAACGGGTTCCGGCTGCCGACGGCCTACGACAACCGTCCGCTGACCTTCGAGGAGTTCGAGGCGAAGACCGACACGACGCTGTATGTGAGTGCAACGCCTGGCGAGTACGAGCGCTCGACTAGCGGGCAGGTGGTCGAACAGATCGTCCGTCCAACCCACCTCGTTGATCCGGCAGTCACCGTCGAACCGGCCGAAGGCCAAGTCGAGGACCTCCTTGAGCGGATCGACACCCGGATCGATCGCGAGGAACGGGTGCTCGTAACGACGCTCACCAAGCGCATGGCCGAGGATCTCACCGAGTACCTCGAAGGGGCCGGGATCGACGTCGCCTACATGCACGACGAGACGGACACCCTCGAGCGCCACGAACTCATCCGGTCGTTGCGACTCGGCGAACTCGATGTCCTCGTCGGGATCAACCTGCTGCGCGAGGGGCTCGATATCCCGGAGGTGTCACTGGTGGCGATTTTAGACGCCGATCAGGAGGGCTTCCTGCGATCGGAAACCACACTGGTCCAGACGATGGGTCGGGCCGCACGGAACGTCAACGGCGAGGTGGTGCTGTATGCCGACGAACCGACTGACGCGATGGAGCGCGCAATCGAGGAGACCCAGCGCCGGCGCCGGATCCAACAGGAGTACAATGAAACCCACGGGACCATCCCAACGACCATCGACAAGCCAATCGGCGAGACGAATCTCCCGGGAGCCGAGACCGAGACGGGCGATGTGACCGGCGACACGCCCGCGGATGCCGAGGCGGCCGCCGAACAGATTGAGGCCCTCCAACGACGGATGCGGGAGGCCGCCGACAACCTTGAGTTCGAGTTGGCCGCCGACATCCGTGACCGCATCCGCGAGCTCGAAGCGGAGTTCGCGGTGGACGTCACCGACGGGGTCGCCCCCGACCCTGACGCCGAATTCTGAGGCGCGGTAGCCTGTCACACCCCTTTGTTTCGACTGGAGATCCACCGGACGGCAAAGAGCCGAGACACACTTGCGGGTCGAGCCCCAACAGGCAGTCGTGACAGACGACGGCGACGCCGGGGCGGGTGAGGAAACCGAGTCCGCGATAGACCTCGATATGGACGCGATCAACGAGGCGCTCCAATCGCTTGGACGGCCGATCGCAACCGCCAGCGATCTCGCACAGGAGCTTGAGCGGTCCCAGGCAGCCGTCGAGACGGCAATCGCGCCACTCGTCGAGGCCGGGGAGGTTGAGCGGCTTGACGTCGAAACCGACCCGGTAGTATACTACCCAGGGACGGTTGACGATCTCGCCCGTACCGAGCGGGTCGTCCCCTTCCCAGATCGCCGGGAAATCGTTATCGACCACCCGACACAGTTCACCCGGGCGCGATGTGCGCAGTTTGCTCGGCTGGTAACCGTCGAGGACGGCCGGTATCTCTACAAGATCCGTGCCGAGGACATCTGGGGGGCTCCCTATGAGTCGGTCGACCGGCTGCTTGAGACGATCCGGGGAGTACTCCCCGAGCGGGCGCCACGACTTGAGGAGTGGATCATCGACCAGTGGACCCGGGCAGGAAAGTTCCGGTTGGTGACCCACGAGGACGGCTACGTTGTCCTAGAGGCTGAGTCGGAGTCGCTGATGGCCGATGTCGCCCGGACGAAACTTGAGGATGGCCACCTCCGGGCCCCGATCTCCGAAACCGAGGCCTGGGTCGCCGAGGAGGCCGTCGCCGCGATCAAGCGCACCCTCTATGAGGCCGGGTATCCCGTTCGGGACGACCGCGACCTTGAGCGTGGTGAACCCCTTGAGCTGTCGGTCACGCTTGAGTTGCGCGACTACCAGCGCGACTGGGTTGAGCGCTTCGAGGAAGCCGGCTCGGGCGTGCTCGTCGGCCCGCCCGGATCGGGCAAGACCGTCGCCGCGATGGCGATTATGGCTGCGGTCGGCGGAGAGACGCTGATTCTCGTGCCCAGCCGACAGCTGGCCACGCAGTGGCGGACGGAGCTGCTCGCGAACACCACCCTTGAGGAGTCACAGGTCGGCGAGTACCACGGTGGACGCAAACAGCGCCGCCCCGTGACGGTCGCGACCTACCAGATCGCCGGGATGGACCGCCACCGGGATCTCTTCGATGCCCGCGAGTGGGGGCTGATCGTCTACGACGAGTGCCAGCACATTCCGAGTCCGATTGCCCGACGAAGCGCCCGGCTCCAGTCGAAGGCCCGACTCGGGACAACCGGATCGCCGGTCCGTGAGGACGACAAGGAGACCGACATCTACACGCTTATTGGCCCGCCAATCGGGACCGACTGGGAAGCCCTGTTTGAGGCAGGTTACGTCGCCGAACCCGAGATCGAACTCCGGTATCTTCCCTGGGACTCCGAGACAGCCCGCAACGAATACGTTGCCGCCGAGGGCCACGACCGTCGACGGCTGGCAGCAACCAACCCGGCAAAGGTACCACAGGTCCAAGCACTCGTTGAGGCAACTTCCCCGGCAAAGACGCTGGTGTTCGTTGACTATCTCGAACAGGGGCAGGCCATCGCCGACACGCTCGGGGTGCCGTTTCTCAGCGGCGAAACGCCACACGCCCGTCGCGAGCGCCACCTCGGGGCGTTCCGGTCGGGACAACTCGAGACGCTCGTCGTCTCGCGGGTTGGCGACGAGGGGATCGATCTCCCCGAGGCCGAAGTCGCCATCATCGCCTCCGGGCTCGGTGGGTCACGCCGCCAAGGGGCCCAGCGGGCCGGTCGGACGATGCGGCCGGCCGGGAAGGCTCAGGTGTACGTTCTCGCGACAAAGGGTACTGACGAGGAGGAGTTCGCTCGCCGACGGACGCGGTTCCTCGCCGGCAAGGGCGTCCGGATCAGCGAACGGGCGCTCGAGGCCCCCGACGAGGTCTGACCACTCACACGACGACCGCCGCCGGCTCCGGATCAACGATGGCAACGAGGCGTTCGGGCGAGATTGGAAAGACCGCATCGGGTGTCCCGGCGGCGGCCCAGACCGTCTCGAAGGACTCGAGTGTTCGGTCAAGAAGCACCGGCACCGCCGTCTCGTGACAAAACGGGGGAACGCCGCCGATGCTCCAGCCGAGCGTCTCCTTGACCGTCTCGGGATCGGCACTTGTGGCGCTGGTCGCATCGAAGTGATCGGCCAGTGCGTCCTCGTCAACGCGGTTAGCGCCGCTTGTGAGGACGACCACCGGAGTGTCGTCAACCAGCATGACGATACTCTTGACGATCTGATCAACTGAACACCCGATGGCGTCGGCCGCATCGGCGGCCGTCTTCGTTCCGTCGGGGAAGGTTTCAGGAGTGACCGTGACGCCGTGGTGATCGCGGGCACACTCAACGAAGTCCGCAACAGTAGGGTGCATACTGATCGGTGGCAAGATCAAGCGTGATAGGCATAATGGGTGTGGTCGTATCGGTCTCAGAGACTCCGGGCGAGCCGATCGGCGGTAGCCGCACCGATTCCCTCGACGCGCTGGAGTTCCTCCCGTGAGGCCTCACGGATACCCGCGACGCTTCCAAAGCGCCTGAGAAGTCGGTCGCGACGGGCGGGACCGATCCCTTCAACGGCGTCCAACGGAGTCGAGACATCATCGCGAAGCGTCTCGTGGTACTGGACAGCAAAGCGATGGGCCTCATCGCGAGCCTGACCGAGAACCGATCGAGCGGCGTCAGGAACCTCGATCGAACCGTCGGTGTCGACGACACGGTCGCCGTCGTCGCCCTTTGCGAGCCCGATGGCTGGGAGCTCCCACCCGACATGCTCAAGCGCGTCTCGGGCGGCCTGCAGCTGTCCAACGCCACCGTCGATAAGCAGCAGGTCGGGAGCTGGGCGGTCGTCGCGGCCCTCAACCGCACGTTGGGCGCGCCATTCGAGTAGTCGGCGCATGTTGGCGTAGTCGTCGTTCTCGTCGGTGAGGCGCTTGCGACGGTAGGCTGATCGCTCGGGGGTCCCATCAACCACCACGACGTTGCTGCCGACAACGGCCGTTCCATCGGAGTGACTGACGTCGAAGGCCTCGATGCGGTGGACGGCGTCGGTATCGAGTCCAAGCCGCTTTGCAAGCGTTCGGGCCTGTCCGTCTGTTTGATCGGTACCCGTTCGCGCGTTCTTCATCGCCAGTTCGACCAGCCGGGCGTCACGACCGGCCCCGGGAACCCGGAGGTCGACCCCCTCGCTGGCGAGCCAGGCGTCGATCCGGTCGTCAGCGAGAGGTTCCGGCACGAGAATGGCATCCGGAAGCGTCCGCTCGGCGTAGTACTGCTGGATGAACGCCGCTAGCACCCGGGGTGTCTGTTGCTCGCCAGCAGGAACGACGACAGAGTGGCGGCTTCGGTCGATGAGTTTGCCGTCCTCGCTATGTAAGCGGGCGACCGTCGCGGTATCGGTCTCGACGGTGACGCCAAGAACGTCGATCGCGCGGTCGTCACCACGATCACGCACCGCGTCAGCGGCGGTTCCGTGGAACTCCTCGACAGTTTCGAGACGGTCCCGAAGCGTGCTCGCGCGTTCGAAGGCCTGGGCCTCGGCCGCCGCCTCCATGGCCGCCCGGAGGGGGTCAGCAAGTACGCTCGTATCCCCCTCAAAGAACCGTTTGGCCCGCTCGACATCGGCGGTGTAGGCGGTCTCGGTGATTTCGCCGGTACAAGGGGCCGAACAGATCCCCATTTCGTAGTCGATACAGGGCCGATCGCGGTTGGCGTACTTGTGATCGGAACACCCCCGGAGACCGAAGCGATCACGGATGGCCTTGAGAACGGTCTCAAGCCGGCCACGATCGGTGTAAGGGCCATAGACGGTTGCCCCCTCCTCGGGATCACGGGTGATCTCGATCCGCGGAACCGCGTGGTCGGTAAACTGGATCAGCGGGTATGACTTGTCGTCAGTCAGTCGGACGTTGTACCGCGGGGCATAGCGCTTGATGAGATTGGCCTCGAGTAACAACGCCTGGGTCTCGGTCTCGGTGACGGCGACCTCAACGGTGGCGGCTCGGTCGACCATGTTCGCGATCCGCTCGCTCCGGGGATCGGTGTACGACCGGACACGGTCACGAAGGTCAACCGCCTTGCCGACATAGAGAACGCGTCCGTCGGCGTGATCGGCACCGATGGCAACATCCGGATCGAAGCCGTCAGACGGTGAGGTTGTCTCGTCGGCATCGGCTGTCCGGAAGACGTAGACACCGGGGGCCGTCGGGAGCGAGCCAGCACGCTCACGGAGGGCGACCTCATCCATGCCGCGCTATAGTAGGTGGTGGATCCGATTGGGCGTTTCGGGTCAAGCGGACGCCAGGTACAAGCCGGCGAGGGGCAAACGGCAGACAATGGCGGAGGAGACCGTCCAATGCTGGCTCGTCGAGCGGGACTTCTGGGACGAGGATCTTGTGACACTCGTGTACGCGACACGCGACGGGCAGGCGCATCACCGCCGACAACTCTCGGGGGCGATGCTGTATGAAATCGATGTTACGGCCGCAAAGACGTTTGACCGCGAGGCGCTCGAACCGACGCCGTCGGAGGATCGCGACCGGTACGCGACGGAGGCAAAACGGATGGCTGAGCGGCACGCCCCTGATGACGAAGTCTGAGCCGCCCGTACCTAGACAAAAGGACCAACCAGCAAGTGACCGCTCAGGCTTCTGATGGCTGATCGGCGAATTTTTCACGGACTTTCTCGGCCTTCGGGGCCGCGTGCATCCGGCAGTAGGCATCCTGAGGGTTCTTTTCGAAGTAATCCTGATGGTAGTCCTCGGCCGGATAAAACGTCTCAAGCGGTTCGACCTCGGTGACGATATCGTCGTGGTAGTGGTCGGCTAACCGGTCGATATAGTCGATGACTGTCTCACGTTGCTCATCGGTGTGATAGAGAACAATCGAGCGGTACTGCGAGCCAACATCGGGGCCCTGTCGGTTCAGCTGGGTTGGGTCGTGAACGCTGAAGAAGACCTGCAGAAGCTTTTCGTAGGAGACGACCGTCGGATCGTACTCGATCTGGACGACCTCTGCGTGACCCGTCTCGCCGGCACAGACGGCCTCATAGCTCGGATCCGCAACGTGGCCACCAGCATACCCAGAGGTGACCGTCTCGACACCCGGAAGTTCCTTGAACGCCGCCTCAATGCACCAGAAACAGCCGCCGCCGAAGGTCGCCTGCTCGTGAGATACCATCGACTTGGATAGGTGACCGAAGCGTATGGGCGTTGCGCCGGTGGGACGCCGAGACCGGAAGGCTTAGTAATACGCTGGCAATAAAATATGCACATCAAGCATGACACGGCGGATAGCGATCCCCCAGGCACCGGAGAGGGGACTGGTCGGACCGAGTGGAGGCGCGTAGATGTCCCCGACGATCGTTGACGCCGTTGACTTAGGCGAATTTGAGTTTGCCTGCGGCGAGACCATCCCCACCCTGCGGATGGCATATGAGACCTACGGCGAGTTCGACGGCGACAATGCGGTGTTGATCTGTCACGCCCTGACCGGCAGTTCCCACGTCGCGACGCGACGATCGCCGGAACACCGGACAGAGCTACCGCCGACAGGCGGACAGGCCAACGCGTGGTGGTCCGACATCGTCGGGCCCGGGAAGGCGATCGACACGACTGAGTACTACGTGATCTGTCCGAACCTGCCGGGGTCATGTTACGGCACCACCGGGCCGGCAAGCGAGGATCCCGAGACTGGCGAGCCCTACGGCACGTCGTTCCCACCGGTGACCGTCAGCGACTGGACGCGCGCCCAGCGACGGCTCCTTGACGAACTGGGAATCGGTCGACTCCACGCCGTCGTCGGCGGGTCTGTGGGGGGAATGAACGTTCTTGACTGGATGGTCCAGTATCCCGATGATCTTCGACGAGCGGTTCCAATTGCAACCGCGCCACGCCTCGACGCACAGTGTCTGGCGATCGACGGGATCGCTCGTCGGGCGATTATGACCGATCCAGACTGGAACGGCGGCAACTACTACGGGGCGTCACCGCCCGACGACGGGCTTGCACTCGCCCGGCAGCTCGGGCATGTCATGTACCTCTCGAAGGCCTCGATGAACCGGCGATTCGGCCGCCGGGCGGCCGGCCGCGAAGCCCAGCGGGACGCATTTCCGGCCGACCGCGCCGCATCGTACTTCCCGTATCGCGATGTCGCCTCGTATCTCGATTATAATTCCGAGAAGTTCGTCGAACGCTTCGACGCCAACAGCTATCTGTATCTCACGCGGGCGATGGACAACTACGATCTCGCTGCAGGGTATGAAAACGATCGCGCGGCACTGGCGGCCTTCCAGGGCGAGGTGTTGCTCATGAGTTTCACCGGGGACTGGCATTTCACCGTCGGACAGGCTGACGAACTGGCCGGCGCACTGCGTGAAACCGAAGCGACCGTCGCTCACCACGTCGTCGAGTCCGACCACGGCCATGACGCGTTCCTCGTCGAGCCGGAGAGTGTCGGGCCACCGGTGGCTGACTTCCTTACCGAGGGGGTCGATGGGCAGGCAGTCACCGACACCCGGTCACCACCGACCGACGACGAGCAGCTGATCCCACCCGTCCACAGCAGCCTCTTTTGACCGGATAGCAGTTCGCGCCGAATCGATTACGGACGATTCAACCCGAAAGCCTCGCCCTTCAGGGTGTGGATAAAGCCGACAACTGGGAATCTTTCCACGGGACTGAACTATCCCGGAGTGTTATACG
>CAZFMU010000034.1:0-13571 GCA_964520165.1 uncultured Salinarchaeum sp.
GTTTATTGACTGGCAGCTTGACTCGAGGTAACAGTTGCCCCGGTTGCAAATACGATTCCGTTATTCGGTCTGTGGCGTGATTTTTTATGCCGATTCTCCCGTCACACATGAGTTATCTCACCCGGTGATCTTCGCCTTTTCCTCTGAGTTCTGCTACCGATTCGAGCGGGGATCGATGGGCTTCACTTGGAGCTCTCCGAAGCCGTCTTTCGAGTCACTGCCACCCCGGAGGATACCGCTCTTCGCCGTCTCCACCGGGCGGTCACCTTCGTAGGCGACCATCTGCCCGTGGTCCACCGTCAGGGCTGCAAGTCGGGGAAGACGATCAAGCACTTCCTGAACGGGATGGCGCGCGCCGATTTGCGGTCGTCCTCCGACTCTTAGGGCGTCGGCGACCTCGACGAAGACAGCTACTACGCAGTTGGGCTGAATCTCGGGGGCGTTGCTGAATAGAATCGGCGTGTTTTCAACTACTGGTAAGGCTTGTCCGGGTGTGATTGTCGCTCTGGCACCTGCCGTGGTCGCTCAGCTGCAGTCCAAGCTGCCGCCAGCAATCACCCAGGCTAAGTGGCTTCACACGCAGAGAGTTCACACGCCATCGGGTCGGTGACAGCGGATGCATCAGGAGGGACACTACGGTGCGGCACTGTTGGCCTACGCACCGTTCGGCGTTGCTCTCGCGGCGATTGGCGGTCAACAGCCGGCCGTTCTCGGACTGATCACTGTGGCTGCGCTTGCGATGGTGCCGGATCAGGATCAGCGGATTCCGGGAATCACACACCGCGGGATCACCCATACGGTCTGGTTCGCACTCGTGATCGGCCTCGCGGTGGGACTGGCCGGTGCGTATGTCGGGAACGTCCTGAGCGATAGCGCAATCCGCACAATCGTGCTGGCCGGGGGCTTCGGATTTGTCGTCGGGACGCTCTCGATTCTCTCACACATCGCTGCGGACGCGCTCACGCCGATGGGCGTCACGCCGTTCATCCCCGTCGATGATCGTCACTACACGTTGGATGTCGTCCGCGCCAGCAACGACGCCGCCAACTATCTCCTCCTCGTCGCTGGGACAGCAGCGAGCGGTCTCGTACTCGTGCTTCCGACACTACTGTGAAATTCCTTGAGATACTGCGTGTCTTGTGGGTATTCGACTATCAACGAGCTGCCGTGGTTAGTTTATACCCCGCCAGCAGCCTTTTGTCTCTAACCGAATAGGTCTATGTATGGACCTTGGTGATCGCCTCAGCGCCATCGAAGACCAACTCGACGAGCTCCAGAGTACCCAAGACGAGATTCTATCGATCGTCCAGGATCTTGATGAGAACGCGATGTCGGCCGATGACCTCTCGTACGAACTCGAACAGATTCAGCGCATGATCGACAATCTGTAGGTCAACACTACTCCTCTGAGAGTTCAACCAGCGTCAGCTCCCGGTCGAGATTGCAGTACTCGTGTGGCGGTTCGCCGACCACCTCGTTGATCCGGTAAGTCGTGTTGAACGCTCCGCCCTCGGGATCACAGTAGCCGTGACTCGGACACCCGGTGTGCGGACACGGGCCGGCCAACTGGACGCGGCTGCCGACATACGCGTTTGCTGATGGCACGGCCGCCACAAACGAGGCCGGCTCAACCTCGACCGCCCGGACGCCTTGGTCGTGGACCGCACACTCGAGTTCCTGGCCCCCCTCTCGGACGCTGCTCACGCGGTAGTGACTTCCTACGTCCAAGTTGAGACACTGCTCACGGAACGGACAGTCCGCACAGCCCGGGGCCTCCCCCTCGTAGACGAAGGTCTGTCCCACCTCGGCCAACCGGCTGCCGATCAGGGTGACGGTACTCATTCGTCTATCCTCGGGGGCGCAGGCGGAAAACGGTTACCCGATCAGGGTCCTCTCGGCGGCCGACGGCGGTCATTCTCGTCCTCGTCGATATCGAGTCCCTGGCGCTCGCGCCAGCCGACCAGTTGGTTGATCTGCCGCCGGAAGTAGAGATAGCCCCCGAGGGCGATGACCCCGAGGACGCCGAAGACACCCCAGAACACGACCCGATCACGAGTAGCGTAATACCGCACGAACACCGGCTCCTCGACATCATCCCAGGTGATCGTCCGTTGGCCGTCGACGCTCCCGAGTTCGTACGTTCCGGGAACGACATCACCAAGCAGGAAGTCCCGGACGTCGTGATTCGGGGGGAGGATCACCCGATAGGATCCCTCAACGTACGGCTCAAGTTCGAGTTTCTTGCTGCGGTGGGTTGCGGTGAAGGCGAACTGTCCCTCAGTTGCCGGGAAGCTGACGGTCGTCCGTTCCCGGGTGGTCTCGACATCAAGGGCCTCATAGCCAACGACCGTGCCGTTGGGATACCGGAACTTGACAGATCGGACCTCAAGCGGCCGATCGCGCGCAAGCGAACTCCGGTAGAGGGCGATCTCGCTGCGGTTCTCGACCTGGTAGACCGCCTCGAAGTCACTGGTCCCGATCCACCCGCTCTCGATGACCGTGACCGTCGCTGTCGCGTTCGTCTCCCAGTCATACGTCGCGTTCGCGGCGAGTTCCTCTTCCGGGATGTCCGTGCCGACACACCCGGCGGTCGCCGCGAGGGCGAGCACGGCCACCAGTGCAATCGCATGACGACGCTCCATGTCAGGATACGACCGCGAGCAGTTCCGAGGGGAGGTATTCGCCGATCGCCGCGATCAGCCCCGGCGGATCGGTCCCTTCACGACAGATCACACTCTGTTCGAGGACCCCCAGGCGCTCAACGGTGACGATATCGTGGGCGTGACCGGCGCGATTGATTGTCGCACGGACCTCCGAGCGGGTCGCGCTGTTGACGTTCACCCGTCCGGGCCCGCGGCGCCACTCGTACAGCCGGTCGCGCTCGGCATCTGCTAGCTCCGGCGGATCGCCGTAGACGAACTGCATCGGGAGGTGCTGGACGAGGCCAAAGCGGGTGCGCAACTGCGTCGGTGTTCCCGGACCAAGGCCGAGGCCGGCCGTTGGAATCTGCACCTGTCGGCCCTCACCAACGTCCAGTGTGAGCCCCGTATCGTCCCACGCAACGAGCGTGCCGGTGTAAGTCTCGCCGGTCTTGAGTGTTGCCGGCAGTGTCCCGAACTCCGCAGCGAGCACGTTCTCGGCGGCGGTTGCGTCCGGCCCCTCGACCGCAACCGATGGAAAGTCGTCCGCGCGGACGTCGACCGTGGTCGTCACCTCAAGATCGGCCAGTAGCGAGTCGATGGTCCCCGCAAGGGAGGTCTGGGCCCGATCGCGCGCCTCGCCTTCGACGTAGAGTTTCGACGCGAGTGTGACCATCTCACTCCGCCCGCACGTCGAGGTTAAGTTCCTCGGCCAGCGCCGCCCGTCGCTCGTCGATGGCGTTGATCAGGCGGTCGTTATCCATCGCCTCCACCGGCGAGCCACACTCCGGGCACTCAAAGCCAAACTCCATGGCCTCCTCGAACTCAAACCGGATCGAGCAGACCTCACAGAGATAAAACTCGTTTTGGGCCTCGTAGTCCCGGCGTTCATCAAGCGCCCCATAGAGGCGATCCATCTCCTCTTCGAGGTTCTGGGGGATGCTCTCGTACTCGAAGGTCCACAGGTAGGTGAGCCACCCCGAGTCCTCATCACGCACCCGCCGGTAGGAGGCGAGATCGTTCTCATACAGGATAAACAGCGCCCGACGGACATCGTTGAGCTCCATGTCCAGCCGCTGGGCGAGTTCCTCGTCGGTCACCTCGCCGTCCGGCGGAGCGGCGGCGACAGGCATTCCCTTCGGGCCGACGAGCTCGTGGAGGTACTTCTGAATGACGGGATCCTCGAGCAGCGCCTCAAAAGCCATTGCCGGAGTTGGGGGGTGCCCCCGGTTAAACCCATCGGAGGCTCAGTCGGACTCATCGACGACCCGCTTGCCGGCCGCCTGTGGCACCACCCGTTTGTCCGCGTTGACCCATGGTCGATCGAGTTCTGCGCCCTCGAACAGCCGATCAAGCGTCACCGCCAGCGCGGCCACCTCCGAGTGGGGCTGGTTGGTTACCCCGACGTTGAACGTCGCCAGATCGTACACCTCGAAGGGCACCTTCTCTGCTCCAACGACAACCGCCAGCGGCCCGCTCCGATGACGCTTGCGGATGGCCTCGATCCGCTGCTCGACGGGCTCGCCGTACATCGTCAGGTGGACAATCGCTCCCTCCCACCCGCGTAGAAAGCCCTGAAGCGCGTCCGTCGACTCAACGGTAAAGGGCCCGCCGAAACGGTCGGTCACGTCACGGGCGGTCTCGACGGCGTCGGTCGCGTTATCCGGCAGAACGACCCGATCGGCCCCTAGAGCACGAGCGGTCAACGCGACGTGGGTGGTCATCCGGTCATCACGCCCGGGTCGATGGCCTAACCGGACGACGACGACCTCCTCCTGGTCGATCATGGCCGACTCACCGCCGCAACAAAGCTGTGACCGCTTGGATGCACATGCTGCGTTGAGTCCCGGGGACTAAAGAAGGCTGTATCTCACGCGAAGCGTTCGCGCAGGGCCGCCCGATCAATCGTCCCTGAGGCGGTCCGAGGTAGTGTCTCATACATTGTGTAGTCCTTCGGCCGTTCGGGCGGCGCAAGATGCTCGTGGGCGTGTGTCCGTAACGTCTCCTCGTCGAGCTCACCGGCCGGGACGACCGCTGCACACACCCGCTCGCCCCAGGTCTCGTCTGCAACGCCGACGACGGCTGCTGTCGCGACATCGGGATGGGCCGCGAGGGTGTCGGCCACCGCGGTCGGATCGACGTTCACCCCACCGGAGACGATGAGATCATCCACCCGGCCGGTCACCCAGAGGTAGCCATCGGTGTCGCGGTACCCGCGATCCCCTGTCCGGAGCCCGTATGTGCCATGGGTGACAGCGGTCCGCTCCGGATCGAGATACCCAGGGGAGACCGCCGGCCCGTCGACGACGAGTTCACCCACCTCGCCCGGTGCCGCCGGCTCGCCATCGGCGACGACCGTGACATCAACGGCAATCAGCGGCTGGCCCGCTGTGTCGGGCTGAGTATCGACATCGGTCGGCGTTGCCGTTGCGATCTGAGAGGCCGCCTCGGTCATGCCGTAGGTCGGATATACCGGCACGCCCCGCTCGCGGGCCGTCTCAAGCAGGTCCGGCGTGGCGGGGGCCCCGCCCACAAGAACGGTCTCAAGGGTCGCTGGGGGTGTCCAATCAGCCGCAAGCAGGCGCTTGAGCATCGTGGGCACGACCGAGATACCGGTGATATCGTGCGTGTCGAGATACGCGGCGGTCGTGTCGACAGCAAACGCGCGCTGGGTGTAGAGGGTAGTTCCATACACGACCGTGCGAACAATCGGGGCAAACCCACCCATATGGTGAGCTGGCAGGCAGTCGAGCCAGCGATCCGTCGGGGCTACTCCCAGCCGGTAGGCCGAGGCCTCTGCACTGGCTCGGAGATTCCGCCCGGTCAACCGCACCCCCTTGGCCGTCCCGGTCGTCCCCGAGGTGAAGAGGATGGCCGCCTCAGTCGTTGGGTCCCACGCCGGCGTAATGTCCCCCTCCTTCGCGGCGTCGGTCGCGATAGTCACGAGTCCCGATGGCTGGTCGGCCAGCGCCTCCGTGGTCGCCGTTGTTGCTGGGTGATGACAGCACGCGACTGCGTCAGTGCGGTCAAGCCGCGTGCGGGCATCGGTCCCCGCTGGATCAAGCGGGACGACTACGCCACCGACCCTGAAGATAGCATGCACAGCCCGAACAAAGTCCGCCCCCGTCGGCGCCAGCAGCCCAACGCGATCACCGGGGGCAACACCACGTGCCTTGAGGACGGCCGCGAGACCGTCGACCGCCTGATCGAGGGCCGCGTAGGAACCCGACCGATCGGTGTCGGTGTCGACAAGTGCGGTACGATCCGGCGTTGCCCGCGCCCGTTGCGCGAGCGGATCAGGCTGGGGTGTATCGGTCATCGATCTGGGTGACGCCGTGTCCCGGTTGCTGGGGCACGGCAATCGCTCCGTCGGTGACGCGAGCGGGGTCAGGACCCTGGTCGGTGGCGAGGCGGTCGGCCGTCGCGAGCCCATGGGCCGTCATCGTTGGAAGGCTGGCGGCGATATGCACAGCACCGGTTCGGGCGACAACACCATCAATCGTTGTCGTGATCACCGGCGTACACCCGGCGTTGTGGGCCCGCATGGCGAGGGCTCGGGTTCGCATCGGTCCGCCGATTGCCATCGGCTTGAGGACAATCACGTCGGCGGCGTCGGCCGCGAGGATGGTCGACAGCGCGAGGTTACGACAGGACTCATCGAGGGCAACCCCGACGCGATCCGGCCCGCGAAGACGGGCGTGGCCCGTCAGATCGGCCGCCGGCAGCGGCTGTTCGATGTACTCAAGCGTTGACGGCTCAAGGGCGGCGTAGACCCGCTCGGCCTGCGCAAACGACCACGCGCCGTTGGCGTCACCACGGAGGCGCACGGCTGGATCAAGTGCCGCCCGAACCGCCCGGATGCGGCTGATCTCCTTGTCGATCGCCTCGCCGTCGAGCTTGAGTTTGACCGTCTGCATCCCGGCGGCGACCGCACTGTGTGCGCGCTCGACTGTTGTGTCGGTATCGCAAAGTCCGATCGTCGCGTTGACCGGAACCGTCTCGCGGTGGGTGCCACCGAGTGCGTGGTACAGCGGCTCTGCAGCCGCCTGAGCCCGTCGGTCGGCGATGGCGAGCGCCAGCCCGTGGCGGGCCGCTGGCGTCGCCTGCGGATCCAGTTCGTCCATGGCAGCTCTCGGCCCGTCGGCTGCAAGCCTATCCGCAGCCGTCTCAAGGGCCCGCCGGCAGGCCCGATCGGACTCCGTCCAGCCCGGCAGCGGTGCGGCGTCGCCGATACCGCCGTCGAGATACACGAGATACCCCGAACGGGCGTCGATCGTGCCGTCGGCGGTTCGCAACGGCGGATCCAATGTGAGGTTGTAAGGGACGATCTTCACGGCACTCACCCACCGATCAGTACCGCCACGGGAACCCCTCGAAGTCCGGATCGCGATCCTCCAAGAATGCGTCGCGGCCTTCCTCGGCCTCTTCGGTCATGTACGCCAGTCGGGTGGCCTCGCCGGCGAAGACCTGCTGGCCGACCATGCCGTCCTCGGGGAGATTAAACGCGTACTTGAGCATCCGGATGGCCGTTGGCGACTTGTTCGTGATGCGGTCGGCCCACTCGAGGGCGCGTGTTTCGAGGTCCTCATGGGGCACAGCTGCGTTGACCATGCCCATCTCCTCGGCCTCGGTAGCGTCGTAGGTCTTCCCGAGGAAGAACACCTCGCGGGCCTTCTTCTGGCCGACCTGGCGGGCGAGATAGGCCGAGCCGTAGCCACCATCGAAGGAGGCGACATCGGGGTCGGTCTGGAGGAACTTCGCGTGCTCGTCGCTCGCAATGGTCAGATCACACACCACGTGCAACGAGTGTCCGCCCCCGACCGCCCAGCCCGGGACGACGGCGATCACCGGCTTGGGGAGGTGTCGGATCTGCCGTTGAACCTCAAGGATGTGCATCCGGCCGCTTTGCCCGCCATCGTCGTACTGGTAGCCGTCGGCGCCCCGGACGGACTGGTCGCCGCCGGCGGAAAATGCCCACCCCCCGTCCTCCGGCGAGGGGCCATTTCCTGTGAGCAACACGGCGCCGATGTCGGTCTGACGTTTGACGTGATCGAACGCCCGGGCAAGTTCGTCGACCGTCTCCGGGCGAAAGGCGTTGCGTACGGCCGGCCGATCGAACGCGATACGTGCCGCGCCGACGTCCGGTGCGCGGTGATAGGTGAGATCGGTAAAGTCGAACGCCGAGACGGGCTCCCACCGCTCGGGATCGAATAGCTCCGAGACCATACCTCACCTCCAGGCGGCGGCCGCAAAAGACCCTTTCTCGCGGCGCCCGCCGCCGCTAGTGTGTCGTCTCGACGGCCTCAAGCAGCGCGTCGTACGGCGGTTCATTCGTCGGGTCGTCGGCTACCCACCGGTAGGCGATGGTGCCCGCCTCATCGATGACGAACACGGCGCGGTTGGCGATGCCGTGGAGTCCGAGGTCGGCGATATCGATTTCGAGGTCGTACGCGCGGATCGCCTCACCGCTCATGTCGCTGATGAGATCGAACGTGATGTCCTGTTCGTCGGCGAAGGCAGCCTGGGAGAACGGCGAGTCGGCGCTCACCCCAAGAACCGTCGCTCCGGCGTCCCGGAACGCGTCGAGTCGACCCTGTAAGGCGACCATCTCGTTGGTACACGGCGGGGTGAAAGCACCCGGGAAGAAGGCGAGGACAACCGGTCCATCGCCAAGGTGGGCTTCGAGGTCAAACGGTTCGGGATCGCTTGCGCCAAGCGTCGCAGTGAATTCCGGTGCGGTGTCTCCGGTATCGAGCATTACCCGCCTTCAGGAAGCTGTCGACATAAGCCTGCGGGCGCTCATATTGTGATCGTTTCGCAAACGGTCGTCGCAAGGCGGTCGCGGAGCCGGTGGCTGGCCTCGCCATCGACCGGCACCTCGATGACATGGGTGCCCGCGGTGTCGATCGCCGTGGCAAGAGTCGTCTGGAGGCCCCCAAGGGATCGCACCCGCTCGAAGGCCAGCCCGTAGAGGTCGCCGGTCGGCGCGAAGTCCAGTCCGTGCGGTGTCTTGAACTGCTCGGTAAACGGCGGGTCAAACGCCTCGATCGGCAGCATATGGAAGATGCCCCCACCGTCGTTGTTCACGAGGACGATCGTCAGATTCAGCCCGAACCGGTCGTTCGCAAGGAGGCCGTTCATGTCGTGATAGAACGCCAGATCGCCGGTGAGCAACACCGTCGGGCCATCGGTCGCGCTGTCGAGACCGAAGGCCGTGCTGGTGATGCCGTCGATCCCGCTCGCCCCCCGGTTGCCAAAGACCGATACCGCTGTTGTCCGCGGACGGGCGAACCGGTCAAGATCGCGCACCGGCATACTGTTCGAGACCATCAGCGTCCCGCCAGTCGGCATCGTTTCGGCCACCGTCGCCGCAATCGCCCCCTCGAACAGTGGTTGATCGTCCAGCCCGAGGGTCTCCCAGTAGGTTGTCTCGACCGCCATGACCCGCTCGCGCCACGCGTCGGTCGCGGCGTCGGGATCAAGAGCGTTGGCGAGGCGGGTTGCAACCCGGGTCGGATCGGCGACAACGAGGTCACTCGCGGTGAACTCCGCCTCGGGCCACTCGCCGCCGGCGTCAACGATCACCTGTCGATCCGCCTGGTCGCGAAGGAACTTCCGGAGCGACTTTGAGGTCGGTGAGGCGCCAAACCGTAGGACGACATCGAGTGACGGCCACCCATCACACGTGAGGTACGCGTCGTAGCCACCGCAGATCGGGGCCGTCTCGTGCCCGAAGCGGTGTCCCGAAAGGGGATCCGCGAAGACCGGAAAACCACTGGCGTCACTGAGCGCCGCCAGCGCGTCGCGGGACGGTGTCGGCTGATTCGCCGGCCCGGTGACGATGCCCCCGCGTTCGGCCGCCTCGATTGTCCCGACGAGGCGTTCAAGGCGGTCTCCGTCGATTGTTGGCGTACCAGTAGTAGTCTCGACAAACGGTCCCTCGCGACCGGTCACGGCGAGGGGGGCCTGCTCCGCTAGATCGTCGGGTACGGCTCCCTCAACGGGCGTCGGGTCAAGTGGCTTGTGCGCTGGTACGTTGAGATGGACCGGTCCGGCCGGTGGGCCGCCGGCGGTTGCGACCGCGCGATCGATCGTCACCCGGAGCGACCGGAGTGTGCGTGCCTCGGCCGCCGGTTCAGGGAGCTGCCGGAACCACCGGACAGCATCGCCATAGAGATCCTGCTGATCGATGGTCTGGTTGGCGCCGCTATCGATGAGTTCCGGTGGTCGGTCTGCCGTCAACACCACCAGCGGTACTCGCGAGTGAAACGCCTCGATGACCGCCGGGTGGAAGTTCGCGGCGGCGGTCCCGGAGGTGCACACCAGCGGTGTGGGCGTTCCTGTCGTCCGAGCCCGTCCTAACGCGAAGTATGCCGCCGAGCGCTCGTCGAGGTGGGTGTAGGTCTCGATACCGTCGTGCTCGGCGAGCGCGACCGTCAGCGGTGTCGACCGACTCCCGGGAGCGATTACCGCCGTATCGACACCGGCGGCGGCAAGTTCTGCGACGATCACCTCACCCCAGAGCGTACTGCGATTTGGCGCGGTCATTGGAGGACATCAAGCATGGGTTGGTACTTCAGCCCGATCTCGTCGTATTCGGTCTCGGGGTCGCTCTCGGCGACGATTCCGGCACCAGCGAACAGGTGCGCCTGCCGACCGCGTGTCAGCATCGATCGAATCCCGACCGCGAAGTGCCCCCGCCCGGCGGCGTCAAACCAGCCAATCGGTCCGGCATACCACCCTCGATCGAAGTCCTCGATCCGGTCAATGACTGCCTGTGCCGGCTCGGTCGGATGGCCGCCGACCGCCGGCGTCGGGTGTAATGCCTCGACCAGTGAGAGCACGTGTACGTCTCCCGCGGGTGTTGCGGTGATCGGCGTCCGGCGATGCTCAAGCGTCTGGAGCTGTCGAAGGCCGGTTCCGGCGACCTCAATCGATGCGGCGTGAGGTTGGAGCCGATCTCGGATTGTCTCAAGGACGTAGCCGTGCTCGCGGTCTGTCTTCGGGTCGGCCTGCAGATCCGTATCGAGGCCGGCATCGGCGTTGCGGCTGGCCGACCCGGCGAGCGCCTCTGTCCGAATGGTCGGACCGTCGGTGGCGACCAGTTGCTCCGGCGAGGCGCCGATGAAGATGCCGGCGTCGGATGCTGGTTGCATCGCGAACCGGTAACATCGAGGATAGGCCTCTGATAGCTGTGCTAGTGCGCTCCCCGGGTCAAGCGGCGTCTTGAGGGTAGCCGCGAGGGCCTGTGCCAGGACGACCTTGTCGAGAGCCCCCGTGTCAAGCCGGTCGGTTACGTCGGTCACCGTCCGGCGCCAGTCCGACCGGGACCCGCGGCGGGTGGTCGTCGTGATGCCCGGCGAATCGAGGGGGGGCTCCGAGGCGGTCGTGGCGGTTTGTTTAAACTGCTCAAGACGCCGTTGGGCACTCGTCTCTTTCTCGTCAATGGCGACAAGCCGGATATTCTCGTCCCCTGCGACGGCGAGAACCTCCGGAAGGACGAACCAGGCTGACGGGAAGGCCTGCCAGTCCGGAGTCGTCGCGTCACTCGCACCGAAGCGGGCCCCGCCGAGCAGCGGGACCGGCGTGTCGATCCGATCGAAGACCGCGTCGGCCTGCTGGCGCACCTCTGCGAACCGGTCTGGCCCCGCCGCCTGTACTGCTGTGGCGGCACCGCCAGCGACGTAGGTCCGATCCGCCCCGAACCAGGCGATCCGTGGGGCCGAAAGCGCATCGAACACACCGGTGAGTGACACCGAATCGACGGTTGTCTCTACGGTCGCCATCGACGTCACAGGCGCCTCCTCACACACGCGACTCACACCTGTAGCTAGTGATAATCTCCGTTAAACGCTCCTTTTCCGGCAGGCCGAAAGACACGCCGAGAGAACTCTACAGCTCGATGTCCTCGTCGACGTCGGCGGACGCCTCCTGCTCGGCGGTAACCTCCGACGGCGGCGCTTCAAGCGTCAGCTTCTGCATCTCGACGCGGCGTAGCGGATAAACGGTCTTGGCGTCACTGTAGATGGCACTCGAAAGCCGGCCATTGACGATTGAATCTGCCAGATCAGCGTAGGAGTGCTCTTGAATGGTCTCTCGCACGCGGTCGATCATGATGCGGCGGATGGCCTGCTCCTGGCTGCTGTCGGCTTTCTTGGTCGTGAACGCGACGGGCTGGACCTGCACGCGGTAGTCATCGGCCGTCAGGTCAGTCACGTAAGCCTCGACCTTCGAAGCCCCGCGGCGGACCAGCGAGCGCAGATAATCCCGCGTGAGTTCGTGCTTGACGAACTGGGTGTAGGCGCTGTCGCTGCCGACATCAGTGATGCGGAAGGTCAGCTTGGTGTTGTTTTCGCCGGCCTCCTCGGTGAGTTCACCAAGGGTGGTCTCGACGCGTCGGTCGATGAGCTGTTCTGGTTCCTCCGCAGGGGTCTCGCCGATTTCGGCACGGTCGAATCCCTCGGGGGCATACACGGTGTACCACCGCTTGTCCTGTCGTTGTCGTGAAACGGATCGTTCGCTCATTGGTCTGTGGTTGCTGTCGTGTCGGATGACGGTGTCGGTTCGCTAGCGGTACGATCAGATTGCTGGCGGGCGATGCGTGCGACGTCGGCTGCGACCGCGAGGTTCACCACGTAGTCATCAACCGTCGCCTCAAGACTGGCCGTCCGATCGCGACGGATCGTCGTCACCACCTGACCGTCGGCGACGGTCGTCTCGACGTCATCGGTGTTGTCCGGCGCGATTGCGGCGGCGATCGTCTCGGGATCGGCTACGGTCGAGGTAATCGTTGCGCGTGCGTCGCTCATAGTTCCTCCCGGGCGGTTGTGACGAGGGTTCGGTCCGCGGCGGTGCCGTCGTGGTCGATCACGCCGTAGTGCTGGGTACCGTCGCTGCTGCCGGAGACGGTCTCGGCGATTGCTGTCGTCACCGCCCGGAGATCAGCCTCCGGATCGCCAACGAGGGCGGCTCGCTCCTCGCCGAGTACGAGTGTGACGGGCTCGGGCGAGACGCTCCGATGAAGCACCCGAGCAACGGTGAGAACCCGGTGATCAGGGACACATGCGGCGTACAGGCCACCGTAGCGTTCGGTATCGGCGGCCTCAATAGCCGCGTGTGCCGCCTCGGCGTGCTGTCGCCAGCTTGTCCGGGCGCTGTCGACGGCGTCGCCGCCAAGGGCGATAGCGACGGCCGTTCCGGGGTGCTCGCGTGCGACGGCGTCGAGTACCTCCGCGTATCCTTCGACCGTCGGAAACGGACCGGAGAGGACGGTCGGACGGACAAGTGTGTCGATGGTCTCGGCGGCCCGTTGTGGCGTTGGGGTGTTCGTTCCGAGGACGGCGACAAGCGACGCCACGCGACGGTGGGAATCCGGATCGAGACGCGTCGGATCGTCGGCTGCATCGACGCGCTCAAGATGTGAAGCGACAGCGTCCGGATCCCCGGAAAACCCCGCGTGGAGCCAGAGTGTGAACGCGAGGCCGGCGGTGAGGTCCGCGACCGGCAGGCCGACGCCTGGTCGCCGGGTGAGTCCCTCAGCGATCTCCCGAAGTGTATCGTCATCCGGGGGTGTGCCGGCCGCGGTGAGCCCGGCGAGCGCGAGTGCCGACGGGGGGTCCCCACCGGCTGCCTGGACGATCTCGACGGCTGTACGCGTCGCCGTCGGTCCGGCGATGGTGACGTCGGCCCGATCAACTGGGCCGATTGCGACGGTCGTCGCGTCAGGGTCGCCCTCGCTGACCCGGCGGGCGCGTTGGGCTCGCGAGGCTGTCGGCGCGACCTGAAAGGGGATTCCGGCGGCGGTAAGCATCCGGGCGAGCACCCCGGCGGCGGCGATCGCGTCGCCGTCGCGACGGGTGAGAATACGCACAAACGTGGCCTCGCGGAGGGCTGTCGCTGCCTCCGTCGGAGCTGGCGTCGCACCCGTGGCTC
>CAZFMU010000035.1:0-13373 GCA_964520165.1 uncultured Salinarchaeum sp.
CCCCATCGACTATCAGTTGCGTAGACGACCCGACCGAAAAAGCCCATCCTTTTGTCGTCCACTCAGTGCTGTCCTGTTTCGGTGATGCGTTCGAGAGCGGCAAGCGTGCCGGTGGCGTGTGGTGCCTCAAGTACCTCGTCGGCGGCCGCTTTTGCCCGCTCTGCGGCGTTGGCGACGGCGAACCCGTAGCCGGCCGTCTCGAAGAGCGTGATGTCGTTGTCGGAGTCGCCAATCGCAACAAACGCCGTCGGGTCAACATCCAGGAGGTCGCCGATCGTTTCGAGCCCGTGTCCTTTCGATGCCGCGGGATGTTTAACGTGGTAGGCATAGCCCGTATCGACGATTTCAAATCCCTCCTGCTCGGCGATCCGTTTGAGCGGTTCCAATGGTCGGTCGCGCGCGACCGCGAGTTCCGTCTCGCGCCACCGATTGACCAGATCGACATCTCCCCACCCGAGATCGTAGCCCGCCTCCTGGTAGGCCGCCTTGACAGCATCGACGGCCGTCGGATCGACCAGCGTCTCGGTGGCCTCCGTGGTGATGACCATCCCGCCGGTCTCGGCGATGACTCGTTCTGGAAGTCCCAGAAACTGACACAGGGCCGTCGGGTACGGCGCGGACTTCCCCGTCGCGATGACGACCGGCGCCGGCCATTCGGCAAGTCGGTCGAACACACGCGGGTCGATCCCCTCTCTCTGCGGGTGGGTCAGCGTTCCGTCGATGTCAACGACGAGCGGGGGTTGTGTCATATTTCGAGTCGGGGCCGCGCGACCGAAGGAATTTCGATCCGTCCGGAAACGAAGGTTTTTGCGCCGGCCGTCACGAGTACCGGGTATGACCGACGAGTCGGCTTCGCCCCCGCCCCGTCCCGACGGGGGAACCGAGGAGCAGGCGACCGACGCCGAGGCGCTCACGCTTGATCCGTGGGGGTCGGCCACCATCGCCGACTACCGCAAGCTCTTCGATGAGTTTGGGATCGAGCAATTCGAGGACCTCCTTGAGTCGGTGCCGAACCCACACTATCTCATGCGTCGAGGGGTGATCTTTGGCCACCGGGATTATCGCCCTGTGATTGAGGCGATGGCCAACGACGAGCCCTTTGCCGCCCTCTCGGGGTTCATGCCAACCGGCGATCCCCACATCGGCCACAAGCTCGTCTTTGATGAACTAATCTGGCATCAAGAGCGCGGCGGTGATGTTTACGCGCTGATCGCCGACCTTGAGGCGCACGCTGCACGAGGACTCTCCTGGGCAGACATTGACGAACACGCTCGTGACTATGTGCTCTCATTGCTCGCCCTTGGATTCGACCCCGAGGCGGGAACACTTTACCGGCAGTCAGAGAACCGGGCCGTCCAGGATCTCGCCTTCGAGTTGGGGATCGAGGCCAACTTCTCCGAACTCGAATCAATCTACGGGTTCGATGGGGAGACCGATGTCTCGCACATGCAGTCGGTGGTCACGCAGATGGCCGACATCTGCTATCCACAGATCGCCGACGAGCCGAAACCCACCGTCATTCCGGTCGGTCCCGATCAGGATCCACACGTGCGCCTCGCCCGCGATGTAGCCGCGCGGACACGATACTTTGGTGTTACCAAGGCCTACGCCAGTTTCGAGGCCACGCCTGCCGAGCGTACGCTGCTCGCACGGGCCTACGACGCTCGCGACCAGTACGCCGAGGAGCCCGACCGTCCCCGATGTGTTGAGGCGGCGACCTATCTTGAGGAGGCAGCCTCCGATGTCGAGGATACGCTCCGGGCGTCCGTGGTCGAGAAACTCGAGAACGCCGGCAAGGAACCGCTCCGTCCACGCGTGCGGATTCTTGACCGAAACGCGACCGAGGAGGCCTTTGAGGCGCTGATTGAGGCGGTCGACGGCGAGAAGCGCGTCTTTGCAGCCCATGTCGATGCCTTTGATCTTGACCACGAGACGGCCGCGTCGCTCGCTCGTACTGTCGAGGTTGACCACGGCGGCTACGGCTTTTATCCGCCGGCGTCAATCTACCACCGGTTTATGACCGGACTCACGGGCGGCAAGATGTCCTCATCCGTGCCCGCGAGCCACATTTCGCTGCTTGATGACCCCGAGGCGGGTGCCGCGAAGGTTGAGGCGGCGACAACCGGTGGCCGAGAGACGGCCGAGCTCCAGCGCGAACTCGGCGGAGAGGCCGATGAGTGCCCCGTTTACGAACTCTACGCTTACCTCCTGTCAGGGGACGACGACGAGTTTGCCCGTGAGGTCTACGAGGAGTGCGTCAACGGCGAACGGCTCTGTGGTGACTGCAAGGCTCAGGCGGCCGACCTCATGGAGGCCTTCCTCGAAGAGCATCAGGAGCGTCGCGCAGAGTGGGCCGACCGGCTTGATGCTCTCGACATCAACCTCGACTCCACCCGGAAGCGGTAAGCGATTCAGCCTCAGCATTTTTAGGTCGACGCGCCGACATACAGATATGTTCAAGAGCGTCCGGGTCGGGTCGATCTTCGGCATCCCGATCAAACTTGACATCACGCTGTTGATCGTGCTGCCGGCGTTCACGTGGCTTATCGGTGCACGAATCACCGAGATTGCGGGCATTCTCTCCGATGTCCCTCGTCTGTCGATCGATGTCGCCGCCATCTCGGGTGGTCTGATGCCCTGGATCCTCGGGCTAGCCGCTGCCATCGGCCTATTCGTTGGTGTCACCCTCCACGAACTCGGCCATTCGGTGGTTGCAATCCGCTATGGATATGCGATTGACTCGATCACGCTGTGGCTCCTCGGTGGGCTGGCCCAGTTCACCGAGCAGCCCCGTGAGTGGACCCACGAGTTCTGGATTGCCATCGCCGGACCAATTGTCAGTGTCGCCATCGGCGTCGTAAGCTATCTCGCTGTAGTTATTCTACCATCGGGCTTGAATGCGGTATCGTTCGTCCTCGGCTACCTGGCTGTGTTGAACGTCACGCTTGCCGTCTTCAATATGATCCCGGCGTTCCCGCTTGACGGCGGCCGGGTTCTCCGGGCGCTGTATCACCGTAGCACGACCCTTGCCCGAGCAACGGAGAAGGCTGTCCGTGTCGGGAAGGTGTTCGCGGTGATCCTCGGAATCTTTGGACTTCTCACGTTCAATATCTTCATGATCGCTGTCGCGTTCTTCATCTACATGGCCGGATCCGCGGAGGGGCGTCACACGGCTATCGCGTCGGTATTCGAGGATGTCGCCGTCATTGAGGTGATGACCCCGGCCTCGGAGGTGACTTCCGTCCGGCCAGGACTCTCCGTCGCGGATCTGTTTGATCGTATGCTTGATGATCGCTACAGTGGCTATCCCGTCGTGGAAGACGGCGATATCGTCGGTATCGTCACACTCGATGATATCAAGGCCGTCTCGCCAGAGGATCGCGAGACCCAGCAGGTACGATCAATCATGCAGCGTGATCTCACGACCATTTCGCTCGACAATACCGCTATGGAGGCGTTTACGCAACTCTCGCGGAGTCAGACCGGTCGACTGCTGGTCATGGACGGCGACCGGTTTGTCGGTCTCATTACCCGAACGGATATCGCCCGGGCATTCGAGATTCTCAAAGAACGCCGGGTCCGTCCAAGCAGCGAAATTGCGCAGGTCCCACTCGAACGATAGGGACTCCCTGCCAAGAGCCAGCGGCTTTGGTAGTCTCCCAACCGTTCCGTGGCTCACACCTCGATAATGTCGGTCCCGCTTTCCGGTACCGAGAGCGTTCCCTTGAGTCCACAGACGCCTCGGCCACCGACATGGACGGCGTGTTCGGATCGAACGTCGATCCGTCCTGCCCGACCGATCAGATCCCCTTGTTCGATCCGAAGCTCCGGAGATTCGACGGCGTCTTGTCGTTGTAGGTATGCCCCGGCAGCAGCCGCTCCCGATGGCACTGCCGGTACCTCTTTCCCGTCGATAAAGGCCCGTGCGTGGACTGTTGATGTGTTTTCGACGGTCTCGAATGTCATCGCGTACACCCCGGCGACGTCCCATCGATCGGTTAGATCGGTCGTTGGAGTGATTCGCTTGAGATCCGACACGTATGGCACCGCGAGGACCAACCACGATCGGCCGACCGTCGCGATTGCTGGGGTCAGTCCCACCGGATCGAATGTCGACGGATCGATCTCGACCGCGTTTGCGACCTCCGTGGTGTCAATCGCGTCAACCGTCGGTGTGCCCTCGCCGACCGTCTGCCAGACGGTTCCGGTGTCCGTGATCTCGATCTCGTGTTGCTGTGTCGCAGTCTCAACCGTATAGGTGTCTGCGGAGAGCTCTCCCTCGTGGACAGCAAGAAGACTCGCCAGGGGCAGCCGCTCGTGCTCCGGTCTGTCCGGTCCAACACAGCCAATGTGGATGGTGTGTCCCTCGACTGCGTTGATGACGGCCGTCGCCTCGGGGACGAGTTCGCTCGCGACGGCCGCTCGTTGGTCGTCGTCAAGCGCGACCTCCGGTGGCGGCTGTACGATCCCGGTCGGGGCCCCGGCGAGCGCCTCCGGTGCGAATACGTCGACGATCCGCGCCCGAATCGAGTGCATACCCGACCACTCGTGATCCGGTGGCAAAAATCCCGGCGGCTCACTCGGCCTCGGCCGTCTTGGAGGCTGTATCGGCACTTGGATCGCGCAGCCAGAGGTCCCCGAATAGCTCGTCTTGATGCAGTTCGAGCGTACCGCGATGAGCTAGGAACAACACCGCGAGGAAGGACTCAACGCGTGAGCTACCAACCGTCTCGACCTCCGCAAACAGGATCTCCGCTCGGCCGGCGTCATATTCACGCGTGATGCGGTCGGCGACCGTCTCGATGGTCGCCTCAATGTCCTCTCCATGGGTACGGTTGGTCACCGATTCGGCGGTCGGCTCTGAGGGGGCCCGCTCGGCGTCACTCCCGCGGTAATCGAGTGTTAGTGGACCGCGGTCGTAGCTCGACTCTCTTGTGTCGTACTCGCGCGACGACTTCCACCACGAGGATCGCTCGGCTTCGCGGAGCTCCCGAACCAACTCATCAAGCGTCTCCGGCGAGCCGCGTGCCGGTTTACGTTCGAGCCGGCGATCCATCTCGGCCTCAAGCGCGGCGATCGGATCACCGCCTTCTCCCCCGTCGTCCATCGGTGGTCTCCACTCGGACTCTGGTTCCGGCTCAGGATCCGGCTCGGGATCGTCCTGGATTAGCGTCTCGCTTTTTAGCCGGAGTAGCACGGACGCATAGAACAGCGTTCGACCGGTTTCCCGGAGGTCACCCTCCTCAAGTGCATTGAGAAATTTCTGGGTCACCGCAACGATATCGATGTCCCAGGGATCGATCTCGCCGTTCTCGGCGAGCTGCACGAGCAACTCGACTGGCGTTACACCCGTATCGTCGTTTGCCCCGGAATCTTCCGGGGTGAACTCACCACCGCTTATCGCCTCCGGAGTGGCCTCGGGTGGGATCATGAGACCCCCTCCGCAAGATCGATTCCAGTCACTGTGCTGATGTTGTCGCCCTGCATGGTTACACCGATAGCCCGTTCTGATCGATCAAGCATTGCGGACCGGTGTGAGACGACGATGAACTGGGCGTCACCCGCGAGTTCGTCAACCAGCTCGCCGACTCGCTCGGCGTTGGCGGCATCGAGAAACGCGTCGATCTCGTCAAGTGCGTAGAACGGTGCCGGCTCGTAACGCTGGATGGCAAAGATGAACGAGAGCGCGGTGAGTGACTTCTCGCCCCCACTCATCGCCTCTAACCGCTGGATCGGTTTGTCTGCTGGTTCCGCCCGCATGGTCAGCCCCCCCTCGAAGGGGGCGGACTCATCCGCTAAGACCAACTCTCCCGTCCCATCGGAGAGACGGCTGAAAATCCGCTGAAACTGGTCGTCGATCGCGTGATACGCCTCAAGGAACGTCTCGCGCTTTTGATCCTCGTAGGCGGTTATTTGGTCTTCGATAGCGGCCCGCTCGTCATCGAGTTCGCTACGACGATCCTTGAGCGCGTCGAGGTCCTCCTGTACGGCATCGTACTCATCGATCGCAAGCATGTTGACCGGCTCGAGGGTCTCCATTTCGGCTTCAAGCGTCTCGATCCGGTCGGTTACCTCCTCGTGTGCGGGAATCTCCTCGGGATCGTATGTCCCCACCTCATCCTCAAGCTGGTCGATCTCCCAGTCGATACGCTGTCGGGCTTCGCGTCGGTCGTCGAGTTCGGCCTCGACATCGGCGACGGCGTCACGCGCCTCATCCCGTTCCCGAGTGGCTTCGCGCAACCGGTCGTTGAGCCGCTCGCGCTCCTCCTTGAGATCCGCAAGTTCCTCCTCAAGATCAGCGATCGCCTCGCGCTTCTCTTCAAGCGCCGTCTCACGCTCCTCGATCTCGGTCTCGTAGGTCTCGATGCGCTCGCGTTGGTCGGCAATCTCGTTCTGGGCGGTCTCGATTTCGTCGTCGAGGCCCTCGATTGTCTCCTCGATGTACTGTTTTTGAAGCTCCTGTTGGTTGAGCTGGGCGTCGAGGTCGTCAAGCCGCGACTGTAGGCCATCGATGTCCGCCTCAATCTCTTCGGCCTGCGCGGTCAGGGTAGGGATCTTTGAGTCCTCAAGCTCCGTTTCGACCTCTGTGATCTCTTCGTCTAACTCCGCAATCGTCTCTTCGAGGGCGTCGATCTCCTCGGCGAGGTCGTTCATCTCCGCATCGACCGCCTCGCGCTCCGATTGAAGCTCCTCGATTTTCGCGTCGGTCGTCTCAATCTCTGCCTGGAGTTCGTTTCGCTGCTCGACAACGTCCTCAAGCTCAGACTCGATCGACCGACGGGTTTCCTTGGCGTCCGCCCGTCGCTCGCGGGCACTCTCAAGCCGATCCTCGACATCGCGTAGTTCGGACTTGACCGCTGTCTGTTCTTCCTGTAGGTCGCTGATCTCGCTGGCCAGTCGCTGGAGTTTGCCGCCACCGGTTTTCGAGAACGAGTATCGTGAACCGCTCGTTGATCCCCCCGTCATTGCCCCGCTCTTTTCGACCAACTCCCCCTCAAGGGTCACCAGCCGGTACCGACCCATGTACTCCCGTGCCGTCTCGATATCTTCGACGACCAGTGTATCGCCGAGAACGTACGAGAAAACGCCGGCATACTGCTCGTCGAAGTCAACGAGGTTGTACGCGAAGTCGATTACCCCCTCACCGGCCGGCGGTCCGGGTACCCCCCGGTCGTCCATCTCGGTGAGCGGGAGAAACGTAGCTCGCCCGGCATTACGCTGTTTGAGGTGCTCGATACACCGCTGACCAACCGTGTCATCATCCACAACCACGTTCGCGAGTCGGCCACCGCCCGCGGTCTCACATGCCGTCGCGTAGCGATCCTCGACGGCCCCCAACTGCCCGACCGTTCCGTGGACTCCGTCGAGATTGGCCTCTAGGATCGTCGTTACGGCTCGACCATAGGAGTGCTCTCCGTCACGCTCGGCCCGGGCCTCCAGTTCCGCGTACTCCTGTTGTTTCGCCTGGAGGGTGTCGGTTAGTTCTTCGAGACGCTCATTGAGCGAGCGCTTTTCCGCCGTGAGATTGTTGACAACCTCGTCGATGTTCTCGTAGTTGGCCTCGGCCTTCTCAAGCTCGGCTTCGAGGTCACGTTCGGTCGTTGCGAGTTCTTCAAGTTCCGATTCGAGTTCCGTGAGAGTCTCCTTGGCGTCCTCAATCTCGTTTGAACGCCGCCTGGCCTCATCGAGCAGGCGGTCCTGCTCGCGCTGGCGCTCGTGTTTTTCCTCTTTGCGTGCCTCGCGTTTGGTCTTGAGATCCTGAAGACGCTCTTTGAGTTCGTCGTATTCGGTGTCAACCGCTTCGATCTCGGCTTTGACATCGGCGAGGTCGGCCTTGCGATCCTTGATCTCCGCCTTGATCGAAGACTGTTCGAGTTTCGTCTCCCGGATGTCGGCCTCGATCGACTCGAGTTCCTCCTCTTTGCGATCGTGTTCGACGAAGGCCTCACGACGATCGGCCTGTGCAGATTCGATCCGCTCGTTGGCTTCCTCAATCCGATCGTTGAACCGCTCGATTTCGCCTTTGAGCCGTTCGATATCCTCCCGGAGCTCAAGCTGTTCGTCCTCGCCTTTCCGCTCGATTTCGGCGTTGAGGTCCTCAAGATCCTCTTCAAGCCGGGTGACCTTCCCTCGTCGCTCGTCGAGTGTTCGCTGGCGTGTTTCGAGTTCGGCTTCGAGCTCCTCAATCTCCGCGGTGAGATCCGCCCGACGCTCGCGCTTGTCCTCAAGCTCGGCCGCCTTGAGGTATCCTTCGTAGTGAGATTTCTCCTCGCGAAGCTCCTGATACTCAAGGGCAGCGTCGCGCTCGTCGGCGAGCTGATCGAGCCGGGTCTGTTTCTCCTCGATCCGCGTGTCCGCCTCACCAATCCGCTCTTCGACCGTCTCGAGTTCTTCACGGGCGTCGGCCTTCTTTGCGTCGAACTCCGCGACGCCGGCGATCTCGTCGATGATCTCCCGACGCTCGACCGGCGTCATGTTGATGATCTCAGTGACGTCGCCCTGCATGACAACATTGTAGCCCTCCGGAGTCACTCCTGCGGCAGCGAGCAACTCGCGGATGTCCGAGAGATTGACCGAGCGGTCGTTAAGATAATAATAGGAGTAGTAGTTGTCCTCGGTCTGCTTGATCCGACGACGCACCGTGAGTTCATCGGTGTCGCCGACGCGTTCGCTCCCAGCGGCGCTTACAACCTGCGAGCGGGTAAGTGTCTCGTCGGTGTTGTCGAGTACGACCTCGACGCTCGCTTCGCGTGGACCCTCCGTTGTTCGATCGTCCTCGTGGCCTGGATTGTAGATTAGGTCGGTCAGCTTGTGCGCGCGGATCCCACGGGTGCGAGCCAGCCCGAGTGCGAACAGAACGGCGTCGATGATGTTCGACTTGCCCGACCCGTTCGGTCCGCTGATAGTGGTGAAATCCTCATAGAGGGGGATCCGGGTCTTCCGTCCGAAGCTCTTGAAGTTGTCAAGGACGATCGTCTTGATGTGCATGCGGGGACAGAGAACGCTGCTCAGGCGACGATGATGTCGTCGATGTGCTCCTCGTCGTCGGTTGATTCGGCATCCTCAACCATATCGGTCTCGGTCTGGTCACCACTCTCGTCGGGGGTCTCCTCAACCCCAGCCGCCGCCTCGGTCTCGGCGACTTCTGCGGCGTTGACCCCAAATTCGGTCTCGATCGTCCGAAGGCGATCTTTGGTCTCGACCAACTCTTCGGTCAGTCCCTTGACCGTCGACTGAAGCTCGGCGACGGTCGTCTCAAGTTCGTTGATCCGGTCTTGATCGCGTGCGACATCACGGCTATGGTCTCGTTCAGACATAATTGGTACACCCCGCTCGGCGAACATAAACGTGCGTCAGACACCTATTAGATAAATATCATTTCTGGCGACCAGTCGGATGGAAATCCGTATAGGCCGGGGTCTCAAAGCGTACACATGGAAGTACACGCGATCGCAGACCTGTCGCCCGATCGGCGGCGGGCGCTCTTTGATCGTGATGCCGGTATCGACGAGGCTCGGTCGGACGCCCGCGACATCATCGAGCGGGTCCGCTCCGAGGGCGATGTCGCATTACGCGAACTCGCTGCCGAGCTTGACGATGTCTCGCTTGGCGCCATCGATATCACCGACGAGGCGGCGGCGGCATACGATCGTCTTGATCCGGAACTCACGACCGCGATCGACACCGCGATCGAGAACGTCCGCCGGTTCCACGAGCGCCAGCTTCCGGAGGACTGGCGAACGACGACGGACGGACGAATGCTGGGACGACGGTTTCGTCCACTCAAGCGCGTTGGCGCGTACGTTCCCGGTGGGACGGCCGCATACCCATCGAGTGCGATCATGGGGATTGTCCCGGCTGTCGTCGCAGGAGTTGAGCACATTGCTGCTGTAACGCCTCCCGCGGAGAACCCCTCGGATGCCACACTCGGGGCTATCCACGCGGCTGGCGCCGATGCCGTCTATGCGGCCGGTGGCGCTCAGGGTATCGCTGCCCTTGCGTACGGCACCGAAACAGTCACGCCCGTCCAGAAGATCGTCGGCCCAGGGAACCGCTGGGTCAGCGCCGCGAAGGCCGAGGTCCGCGGCGACGTTGAGATTGACTTTGTCGCCGGTCCGAGTGAGATTCTCGTGCTCGCCGACGCCACTGCTCCCCCGGAGTACGTCGCTGCCGATCTCATCGCCCAGGCCGAGCACGACCCGAACGCCTCGGTTGTTGCCGTTAGCGATGACAGTGAGACCGCCGAGGCCATCGTGGCGGCAATTGATGACCAGCGTGACGAGCGAGAGCGTGCGGAGACGATCACGACGGCGCTTGACCGCGACGCAAGCGGGGTGTTTCTTGCCCGGTCGATGAGCGAGGCCGTCGGATTCGCTGAGGAGTATGCTGCTGAACACCTCTCAATCGTTGCCGATGACGATGAGGCCCTTCTTGAGCGGATTGACTCGGCCGGATCGGTCTTTCTGGGGCCGTACACGCCGGTCGCCGCCGGTGACTATGCCTCGGGGACCAACCACGTCCTTCCGACCACCGGCCTCGCAGCGGTGTCCGGTGGACTGTCGGTTGATGAGTTCCTGCGGTCGTCAACCGTCCAGCGACTTGACCGCGAGGCGCTGTCAGAACTGCGCCAGACGATCGAGACACTCGCGACTGCTGAGGGACTTGAGGCGCACGCCGAGAGCGTCCGTCGTCGATTCGACTAACGGTCTATGTCGCCGTCGATTCGGGTGGACCCTCACGTCAAAGTGCTCTCCGAGCGGATTGTCCGCCGGGCCAAACGACGGGGTCTCGACGCGCTGGTGTACGCGCCGCATTTCACCCCGCTACCGGTGATCGAACGACGGGCCGCCCGGTTTAGCGATGACGACCTCCTCGTTGTTCCTGGTCGAGAGGTCTTTACCGGTGATTGGCGCCATCGAAAACACGTCCTTGCGATCGGGCTCTCTGAGCCGGTCCCTGACTTCATCACACTCAAGGCGGCGATGGATGCCTTCAATCGGCAGAACGCAACCGTGCTTGTTCCACACCCAGAGTTTGCGACGGTGAGCTGTTCGGCCGCTGACTGCCGTCGATACCGTCAGACAATCGACGCTGTCGAAGTCTACAATCCGAAGTACCTGCGCTCACACACCCGTCAGGCCCGCCGGCTTATTGATACGCTTGGTGTCACGCCGTTCGGTTCGTCCTATGCACATCTGCCGGCAACCGTCGGCGATGTCTGGACGACACTTGAGCCGCCAGAGGCGGTCGATACGGCTGATGATGTCGTCCGTGCGCTGGCGTCGGCACCGCGGCGCGTAGTCCGTCGGACCGACCGCTGTGCCCGCACCCAGGCGCTGGCCGAGCGCCTCCACCTCGCCTGGGAGAACTCCTGGCAGAAGCTCAACCGTGTCGTCCTCGCGGGACCGACGGCAACTCGTCCCGACCAACCGGTCTACGCGGGTCGCTTTGCAGATGCGGCCGTTTATACTGAAGTAGAGGCGAAAACCCACGGCTTTAGCCGTGAGTGGCTCAATCTACGTAGCTGACCTGTGCGAGCCCGTAGCGCTCCGTCGTGGAGGTCTCTTTGAGCACGTCGTCATCTTGGAGGATCTGGATCGTCAGTTCACGGTCACTGTCGTCGCGTTTGGTCGCATAGCCCTCTAGTGCTGATGGATCCCCATCGACCGGGATCCGACGCGTTCCGGAACCCTCTATTGTCTCTCGACCCGTCCCGGTGTCGACCTCGGCCTCCCATTCCCCCTCGTACATGATCCTGAACGCGTACGCATCACCGGCATCCGCTGTGTCTCCGCCACTAGAACGCCCTGTCTCCGTACAGCCTGCGAACGATGCTAGCCCCGCCGCCCCAACCGCCAGAACTGTTCGACGGTCCATGACTGAGAAATAATTGATATCCTATATAAATCTTATCTGATTGAGCGGATTTAATACCGCCTCTATCGGGCCTGTTGAATCCGTCTATATACCGTATTGATCCAATATTGGCGGATAATAGAGTACTATACCCATGGGAAAGTCCCGGATAAGTCATTTTTACAATGGTATTAACATCGAATAAATTATCTTTATCGGCTCTCCCTGCGTTTGGGGCCGTCAACAGACAGGCTTACCGGCGTCTTGGCGTATCGGCCCGTATGGACTACGAGACGCCGCTATTCTTCCGGCTGATGAAACACGCCGACGCGGTTGATCGGGATGTCATTGACATGGTGAGCGGGAGCCCAGACTGGAAGGCTCCGGAGGCGCTTCGCGACGGCCTTCGGACCTACGCCGACGCCCCGCCTACTGACTTCCAGTATCCGCCAACCGAGGGCTTGCCGGATCTCCGGGCTGCTATTGCTGATCGACACGGCGTTGATCCTGACCGGGTGATCGTGACCAATGGGGCCGGCGAGGCAAACTACCTCGCCATGGCGACGGCACTTGAACAGCATTCCGGTGAAACGATCGTTCTCCCCGACCCCGTTTACCCCTATTACCCCGGCAAGACGACGCTACTGGGTGGTACCCAGCGATCGGTTACGCTTACCCCCGAAGGACACCTCAATCCGACAACTCTGGCGTCGGTTGTTGACAATGAGACCGCCGCTATTATCGTGACCACGCCGAACAATCCGACTGGAGCCGTCTATGAGGGCTCGACGCTCCGGTCGCTAGCGGAGATTGCCGCAGACCACGACGCGCTGTTGATCAGCGATGAGGTCTATGACCGGTACGACTACTCCAATCGGTTCACCAGCGCTCTTGAGGCGGCCGCTGACGAGACAACCGTCGCCGTCACGAACTCCTTCTCGAAGTCGATGGCGATCACGGGCTTCCGTGTCGGGTATACTATCCTTCCCGAGCGACTCTGCGATGCCGCCCGGAGTCGTCATATGCTCGTTAACGTCGCCGGAAGCCGTCCGGCCCAGACGGCCGTTTTGACCGCCCTTCGTGAGACTACCGACGCGTACTACGACCGCTGCCGTCAGTTGATGGAACGTCGCGTCGAGACGTTCGTTGATACGCTTGAGGCGGGTGGGGTCGCGTGCTATCCCCCGGAGGGCGGATTTTACGTTCGCGTCCGACTCCCGGCGTATGACAGTACTGTCGGTGGAGCCGAACGTCTGATCGCCAACGCGGGTGTTGCCGGCATGCCCGGTGCGGCCTTCGGCACTGACAATGACTGGTTCCGCTTCTCGCTCACCACTGACCGTGTGGAGACGGCCGCCGAGCGGCTTGTTGATGCGACGGTCTAAACGAAAAACAGCGCGAGTTCCCCGCCCCACCGTGGGCGGGGGTGAAGCGCGTTCGCTCGGTTGCGTCCCTGTGTTTAACTATCGGGACGCCCTGTCATAGTGTGGAACCCATGTTATCGGCCTCGCAAAACC
>CAZFMU010000036.1:0-13362 GCA_964520165.1 uncultured Salinarchaeum sp.
GCGGCCCCGTTGCAGTTTCCTGACCCAGCGTTCATCGCCGAGAGTGCCGCGGATCTCTATGGCTGTACGCTTGACGACTATGACGAGCAGATCGCATTCATCGCGTTTGACCCGGATGTTGACGGCATTGAGTCGACGCCGGATGGGCTACGGGCGAATTTCGTTGATCCCGAAGTCTGGTCGACGGCACTTGAAGCGGCACACCAGCAGGTTGACGGCAACGGTCCGGGAACGCTTCTGTTCATGACGGCGCTTAATCTGCCGCTCGTCTCGCCTGGCCACTGGGAAGAAGTCCTTGAGCGAGCGACAGACGTGCTACATTCGACACGCACGAGTGCGCTGATCTGCGTCTCGACATCGATGATTCCCGAGCGGATCGCCGAGGTCGAGGCACGCGCCAGCACGTTACTTCGAGCCCAGACGTTCGAACAGGAGCCCCAACTGCGGTTCGCCGCCGAACGGTACAACGGGACGCCGGTCGACGCTGATCCAACCGAGGCCCCCTTCGATCCAGCAACGCTTGAGACGATTCAAGCCCGTGCTGACCGGCACAAGACCGTCCCGCTGGCCGAAATACGGGCACAGTGAACCCCTTTGGGGATCAAGGCTGGCGTGTCTCATAGACCCAGCAAGACCGGATGGTCGAGAGTGGTCCGGGGCTTTTTACCGCGTCCGCGCGGATATGCGAATATGGCCGAGGAGGATTCCACCGACGTATCGGACATCCGGATGCCGGACGACGACGAGGTCTTCGCCGAGGTCACCAACATGCTCGGGGCCAACCGGGTGACCGTTCGGTGTGCCGACGGCGTGGAACGGACCGCCCGGATTCCGGGTAAGATGCAAAAGCGCATCTGGATCCGCGAGGGAGATATCGTGCTGGTCGAGCCCTGGGAGTGGCAAGACGAAAAGGCCGATATCACCTGGCGATACGAGCAGGCTGAGGCGGAGACGATCCGCGAGCAGGGCTACATCCACGACGCTTCCTGACGGCACATCTGCGACCGTTCGCGTCAAGCACGAGCACGGCGAGTGGCCTCAGGCGAAGAGGTCACGGGCGCCCTCAATGGCGTCGACTAGGGCGTCAACCTCCTCGCGCGTGTTGTAGATGTAAAAGGAGGCCCGCGCTGAAGCCGCGACACCGAGTTTGTCATGAAGCGGCTGAGTGCAGTGGTCGCCCGCTCGGATCGCGACGGCGTACTCGTTCATAATCGAGGCGAGGTCGTGAGCGTGGACGCCGTCGAGATTAAACGCTACCAGCCCGCCACGGCGGTCTTGGCCGGCAGGCGGCCCGTAGACCTCAACGTCGTCCATCCGCGCAAGGCGGTCGTAGGCGTACTCGGTGAGGAACTCCTCATGATCGCGAACGCGGTCCATTCCATACTGGTCGAGGTAGTCAATGGCGGCATCAAGGGCAACCCCCTCGGCGATGGGGGGCGTGCCGGCCTCGAACTTCCAGGGGAGGGCGTTCCAGCGAGACTCCTCGAAGGTGACCTTCTCGATCATCTCGCCGCCGTAAAGATACGGCTCCATCGCGTCAAGGACGTGTTCCTTGCCGTAGAGGACGCCGATGCCGGTCGGGCCAAGCATCTTGTGTCCGGAGAATGCATAGAAGTCAGCGTCCATCGCACCGACATCGACCGGTCGGGTGGGAGCAGCCTGTGCGCCATCGATGAACGCCAACGCGTCCTGTTCGTGCGCGAGCGCGACCAGCTCATCGACCGGATTGACCGTTCCGAGCGTGTTTGAGACGTGTACCGCCGAGACCAGCGCGGTATCGGGACCGATCACCTCACGGGCGTGATCCATGTCGAGGGTGCCTTCCTCGGTGATCCGGATGTACGCGACGTCGGCCCCGGTACGCTTGGCGATCTGTTGCCAGGTGACCAACGAGGCGTGGTGTTCCATCTCGGTCAGGACAACCGTATCACCCGGCCCGAGTTCGCGCAGGCCCCAAGCGTAGGCGACAAGATTCTCAGATTCGGTCGTGTTCTTCGTAAAAACGATCTCCTCGCGACCGTCGGCACCGATGAACTCGGCGACACGGTCATGGGCCTCCTCGTAGGCAATCGATGCCTCCTGGCTGAGATGGTGGATACCGCGATGGACGTTGGCGTTCTGCTGGCGATAGTACTCCGCGATCCGCTCGACGACGGGATCGGGGGTCTGACTCGTGGCAGCGTTATCGAGGTAGACGACCTGCTGTCCGTCTCCGACCTCCCGCTGGAGGATCGGGAAGTCCTCGCGGATCGCGGCGACATCAAGCGGCGCCGAGTCTTGTACTCCCATTGGTATGCTACAGGGTGCGAAGCACAAACACTCCTTCGGTCGGGGCACTCACTCGAGGCGGAGTACCTGGGCGTGTCGTGTCGGACCGATATCGAGGACGTTCTCCTCCTCAACAAAGCCATACTCGATGGCGAGGGCAACCGATCGCTCGCCGACGATGTTGGCTACATGCGCCTGCGAGAGCGCCTCAACGACGGCCTCCTCCTCGACGCGTCGTCCGCCGTAGAACTCCTCGGTGACGGTGATTGATACCGGACCGTCCTCAAAGGATTCGCCAAGGACATCCCGGTCACACACCGATACGAGGGTGCCCTCCTGTGTGTCCCGTTCGTTGATAATCATCCGGCTCACTCGATGAGCTCCGCTTCGGCCTCCGCGCGCAGCTCCTCGGCCTCGTCGGCCAGCTCCTCCGCACGGTCGAATTCGCCGAGTTCTTCGAGTGCCGCCGCCTTCTGATCAAGGAGATCAGGCGTGCGCATCCCCAGACGAATGGCGTTATCGAAGGCTTCGAGCGCCTCCTCAGCGAGACCACGCTCAAGCAGAAAGAAGCCACGGTTGTACCAGCCACGATCAAACCGCGGGTCGATCTCGACGGCCCGTTCGGCGTGATCGAGTGCCTGTGATGTTCGGCCGGACTCCCAGAGCGCGTGGGCAAGGTTCGTCTCGGCGACAGCGGCGTGTTCGGAGTCGTCGTCGATGTCCAGGGCCTCCTGGTAGGCACCGATCGCGGCGTCCCACTCCTCAAGGTTGCCATGGGCGGCGCCCTTGTTGACCCAGGCCTCCTGTGTAAGGCGGTCGTCGTCAGCAAACCGGGCGGCCCGCTCAAGTGTCTCGGTGGCCTGCTCGAAGCGGTTGATGCGCATGTACTCGACACCGACGTCAACGAGGGTGTCGGCGTCAACCTGATCGTCGGGGATCTGTCGCTCATCGAGGGTGTCGGCGATGGCTCGCGAGTCGACCGGATCGACCTGGTTGGGATCGATGTCGAGTTCTGGCGGATCGAGGTCGAATCCCTCGTATGGATCATCGAAGCCCTGCCCCTCCGAGAAGGAGTGATCGTCACGCTCAGTCATACCCCTAAATTGGGCGTGTAGCGTGGTAAGCGTTGTGTGTACCGATAGACACCGGCCAACGTCTCAGTCATACCAACATCTTTAATCTGGTGTGGCGAATCCGACCGCTATGTCGGATGTGACTATTGCTGACATCCGGGCTGCTAGAGAGCGACATGACGATGACTCAGTTGTCTTTCGCACGCCAATCGAGGAGAGTCGGTCGTTGAGCGATATGAGTGGCGGGACCGTCCGCTTAAAAATGGAACACCTCCAGCGGACGGGGTCGTTCAAGACCCGCGGCGCCTACAACAAACTCCAGCGGGCGGTCCGGGAGGCGGATGTCGAACGGGCGGTCGCCGCAAGCGCCGGCAACCATGCCCAAGGCGTTGCACTAGCGGCAACAAAGTCTGGCGTTGACTCGACAATCGTGATGCCAACGGATGCTCCACAGGCGAAGGTTGATGCGACTAGCGGTTACGGCGCCGATGTCGAGCTTCACGGCGACACCTTCCAGGAGGCGATGGACCACGCCCAGGCAATCGCCGATGACGACAGTCTCTTCGTACACGCGTATGACGATCCGGATATCGTCGCCGGACAGGGCACCCTTGGGCTAGAGATCTACGAGCAGGTTCCCGATGTCGATACGGTCATCGTACCGATTGGCGGCGGCGGGCTCATTAGCGGAATCGCGACCGCCCTCTCAGCGGTTGCCCCGGACGTGCGGGTTGTTGGAGTACAAGCCGAGGGCGCCTCGACGGTTCCGCGGAGCCTCAAGAAGGGCCACCCGGTTGATCACGACGCGCCGAATACGATCGCCGATGGCATCGCGACCGGCGGAATCTCCGAGTTGACTCTCGGGCTGATCGAAGAGCACGTCGACGAGGTGGTTACCGTCGACGATGATGAGCTCGCGGAGGCAATCCTGGTATTACTTGAGCGCGCCAAGCAGCTCGTCGAAGGGGCCGGCGCCGCCTCGGTAGCGGCCTTACTTTCCGATGAGCTTGATGTGACAGACGAGAAGGTCGTCCCGCTGTTGTGTGGTGGCAACATCGACATGTCGATGCTCCGGACGGTCATCGACCACGCACTCGCCGACCGCCAGCAACTGCTTCAGCTGCGGGTCCACATCGACGACCGCCCTGGGAAGATGGCGGATATCTCGAGTGCCATTGCTGACGCCGGAGGAGATATTCAGAACGTGCGGCACGAGCGGGCGGTGACGGATCTTGATGTTGGCGACGCCTACCTGGTTTTCCAGGTGATCACCAGCGGAGCAAGCCACGCCGAGCGGATTACTGACGCGATTCGTGACGCCGGTTACGAGGTCACCCGCGAGAACTGAGTGGTTTCCTGAGCCCCGTCGCTTAAGACCCCGGACCGTGACCGCAGGGGTATGGTCGCAGATGACACGACCGAGACCGACGTACTGGTGATCGGCGCCGGTCCCGGCGGATACGTCGCGGGCATCCGGGCCGCGATGCTCGATCTGGACACGACAGTCGTTGAGATGGAGGATGTCGGCGGGACCTGTCTCAACCGCGGGTGTATCCCCTCGAAGGCACTGATCAAGGCCTCGACGATGGTCCACCGGGTCGGCGACGGCGAGCACATGGGCATCTACGCCGAGCCGGAGGTAAAATACGACGAGATGGCCCGCTGGAAGGACCGCGTCGTGCGGCGGGTCACCGGTGGCGTCAGCAAACTCCTCAAAGGGAACGGCGCCCGGATCGTCCACGGCCGGGCGGAGTTCGTTGACGATCACACCGCCGCCGTCTATGACGAGGACGGTGAAGAAACCGAACGCGTCGCCTTCGAGAACGCGATTATCGCAACAGGCTCGGTTCCGACAGAGCTCCCAGGGTTTTCCTTTGACTCCGAGCACGTCCTTGACTCACGGGAGGTCCTCAACAAGACCAGCCTGCCGGAGTCGATGGTCATCATCGGCGGCGGGTACATCAGCTTCGAGACGGCCGGATACCTCGGCAAGCTCGGCTGTGATGTCACGCTGGTTGGTCGACCGCCCAACGGGCTTCGGGGCTATGAGGACGATCTCGTCCGGCCGGTGACAAAGAAGGGTGACGAACACGGCGTCACCTACGAACTCGGTATGGAGGCCCGCGAGTGGTGGGAGAACGATGACGGTACGGTGACGGTCTCGGCCGTCTCCGTTGATGACGAAGAGAATCGCCGCGAGTACACCGGCGAGGAGATCATGGTGGCCATCGGCCGGGATCCGCTCACTGAGACGGCCAACCTAGAGGCGGCCGGCATCGAGACCGACGAGTGGGGGCGCATCTCGGTCGATGACCATCTCCAGACCGATGTCGAACACATCTACGCCATCGGAGATGTCCTCGGCGAGCCGATGTTGGCTCATAAGGCGTTCCGCGAAGGGATTGTCGCCGCCGAGCACATCGCCGGCCACGATGTCGCGATCGACTACAAAACCGTGCCGGCTGCGGTATTCACCGACCCCGAGATCGCCGTCGCCGGGATGACCGAAGCGGACGCCCGCGAGGCCGGGATCGATCCGATTGTCGGGAAGTTCCCCTTCCGGGCCTCCGGACGGGCCGTTGCGCAGGACGAGCCGGAAGGCTTCGTCCGAATCGTCGGCGACGAGGACGGCCGGGTCATCGGAGGGCAGGTCGTCGGACCGGAGGCAACCGAGCTGATCGCAGAAATCACCCTAGCCATCGAGACCGAGGCCACCCTTGAGGAGGTCGCCGACACGATCCACACGCACCCGACGCTAGCGGAGTCGGTCAAGGAGGCTGCGGAGGTCGCGCTTGACCGGCCGATTCATATCGTCAAGCGGTAGCCACCGTCGTCGCGGCCAACAACGACTGGTTAGCACTACTACGGGTTGACGCAGAGACTGAGAAAAAAGCGCGCGATACGACAGATCGGAGTGAAGTGACGGGCCGGAGCGGCCTTACATCATGCCGCCCATGCCACCGCCCATGCCACCCATGCCGCCGCCCATACCGCCGGCGCCGGCACCGGGCATGTCCTCGTCCTCGTCGTCGTCACCGCTGCCACCCTTGAGGTCGCCAGCAGCGATCACGTCGTCGATCCGGAGGATCATGACGGCAGCTTCTGTGGCCGATTCAATAGCCTGGGTCTTCACGCGCAGCGGCTCGACAACGCCCTGCTCGGCCATGTCGACGACATCGCCGGAGTAGGCATCGAGACCGGCAGCGGTGTTGCCGGCGTCGTGCTCGCTGCGGAGTTCGACCAGTGAGTCAATGGGATCGAGCCCAGCGTTCTCGGCGAGCGTCCGCGGGATAACATCAAGTGCCTCGGCAAAGGTCTCGACGGCAATCTGCTCGCGGCCGCTGACAGAGTCAGTGAAGTCCTCAAGTTCCTGGGCGATCTCAACCTCGGGGGCACCGCCACCGGGCAGCACCTTGCCGTCCTCGAGGGTGACACGCACGACGCCCATGGCGTCTTCAACGGCGCGTTCGACCTCGTCGACGACGTGCTCGGTGCCACCGCGGAGGATCATCGTGACGGACCTGGCCTCCTCGACATCCTCAACGAAGAGCCGCTGGTCACCCGCAATCTCCTTCTGGGCGACGGAGCCGGCGTGACCGAGGTCCTCGGCGGTGATGTCGTTGACGTTGGCGACGACGCGGGCGCCGGTCGCGCGAGCAAGGCGCTCGGAATCGTCGGACTTGACGCGCCGGGCTGCGAGAATGCCCTCCTGGGCTAGGAAGTGCTGGGCCATGTCGTCGATGCCGTCCTGTGCGAAGACGACGTCGGCACCGGCCTCAACGAGGTTGTCGACCATCTCCCGGAGCTGTTGCTCCTCCTGATCGAGGAACTCCTGGAGCTGGTCAGGGTCGGTCACGTTGACCTCGGCGTCGATCTCGGTCTCGCGGACCTCAAGTGCGTCATCAAGGACGGCGACGTTGGCGTCCTCCTTGAAGTACGGCATGTCGTCGTGGACGCGCTCCTTGTCGACGATGACGCCCTCGACGAGTTCGGAGTTCTCGATGGCACCGCCAACGACGTTCTCGATCTTGACGTTGTCCGTGTCGATGCCCTCCTCGTCGGCCACGCTTCGGACCGCGCGGACAACGAGGTCGGCAAGCGTGTCGCGGGCGCTCTCGGCGCCCTTGCCGGTCATCGCCGTGGCGGCGATGGACTCAAGAATCTCGGTGTCGTCGGCGTCAACGTCGATGGCGGCATTCTCGAGGGCTTCCTTGGCACGCTCGGCGGCGCGTCGGTAGCCCTGCGTGAGCGTGGAGGCGTGAATGTCCTGATCAAGCTGGTCCTCGGCCTTCTTCAGGAGTTCACCGGCGATGACGACCGACGTCGTCGTGCCGTCGCCGACCTCGCTCTCCTGGGTTTCGGCGACCTCGACAATCATGTTGGCCGCCGGGTGCTCGATGTCCATCTCCTGAAGGATGGTGACGCCGTCGTTGGTGACGACAACGCTGCCCGTCGAGTCGACGAGCATCTTGTCCATCCCTTTGGGACCGAGTGTGGTCCGTGTGGCCTCGCTGACGGCCTGTCCGGCCGTGATGTTCATTGAATACGCGTCTTCGCCCGAGGTGCGCTGGCTCTCCTCGGAAAGTACGATAAGCGGCTGATTGCCCATCTGTTGTGCCATAATCGGTTGTTGTTAGATTGTGATTCTATATAATAGCTTTGGTTGTCGGAGCAGGACGGCCGGTGCAGCGCCTAGCGCTCCATGCCAAACCGCTGGTATTTCAACTCCGGGGTGACCTGCACGCGGTCGATCGACTGACCGGTCCGGTACCAGACGAACGCCGCCCGGGTGAAGAGATCCCGACACTCCATGCGCACCTCCCGGGGGACGCCGTCGGTCCGGTCGTGGATGTCCTCAATCGCCCCTGGGGTGAATAGCTCCTGGGACTGGCCCTCATAGGAGTCGTCCCGAAAGTACGCAAGCGACCGGGCGACGTACTCGTCGATGTCCGCCGGCGAGAACGGCGCAATATCGGTGTAGTACCGCAACCGGGAATCGAGCGTGTTCCGAAGCTCGCGTAGTCGTTCGCGCCCCTCGGGCGTGCCCGTCAGGAACAGACGGATCCCAGCATCACCGGCAACCTGAAGCGGCGAAAGCAAGTCGGCGGGCAGGACCTCAATCTCATCGACAAGCAGGTACAACAGGGTATCGTCGGCATCGAGCTTCGCTGCGATGTCAAAGACCGCCTGGCGGGCATCCTCAGTCGCCCAGGGGATGCCATCGCGGGTCTGCCAGTACTGATCAGTATCAAGCTCGTAACCGGCGTCGAAGGCTGCTTTGATGACCGACTGATAGAGCTGGCGGGCGGTGGTGTCCTTGGCGTTAGGCAGTGCCGTCACGATGAATCCATCGTGGGCGCTGAGATCGCGCAGAACAATCTCACGGAAGGAGCTCTTGCCGGTCCCATAGGGGCTGATCAGGCCGACGTGTTGGCCCTGAAGAAGCCAGCTTGTGACCTGGTTGAGGAGTTCCTGGTCGTGACGCACATACAGCGGCTCGGGCATCCGATCCCGCGTCGCTTCCTCGGTAAACGGCAGGTCCGTCACGTCCGAGGGGTCACCACCGAGCGCACGGCCGAAGGCGAGCAGGCGGGTCTTGACCTCCTCGAGTTGATCAAGGAGGACACCCTCCTCGGCAGCGGTAGCGCGCTCCTCAGCGTCCGCCCGGACCTCCTGGAGACGGTCGACGAGGTCGCCGATCCGCTCCGGACCGTCGTCGTGGTGATCGGCCACGGATGTCACTCTACCACATCAATCGGGTTAGTTCTTAGGCTTCAACCGGGAGGAGAGAACCGCCGGCGACGAGGAGTGACGGTATCAGGAGCTCTCCGGAAAGCGGTGGTAGGACAGTTCCTGGCGTTTGAGCTCGTTGCGCTTCTCCTCAAGGAACGAGTAGACAGCACCGTGAGGGGCGCCGTCAAGAAGCATCTCGGCAGCCTGTCGGACGGCATCAACCGCCTCGGGCTGGCCGATGACACCGAGCGTCGAGCCGTAGATGACAACGCTCGCGCCGGTGAGTTCCTCCATGAGTTCGCGGGTCCGCCCGTCCTCGCCGATGAGTCGCCCCTTCTTGCGCTTGAGATCGGACTTGTTTCGCGCCGCCGCATCGATATCAACGAGGTCGAACATCATCATCTCGTCCTCAAGCAACGAGAGGGCGTCCTCGGGGGCAAAACCGCGGCCAATCGCCCGGACGATCTCCGGGCCCTTGAGCGAGCGAACGGGATCGGCGTCCGGCTGCTGGTCAATCTCGACCGAGCCGTTCTGTGAATCGACATTCAATCGCACGTCCGCACGACGCTCGATCTCCCGCAGCGTTTCACCGCCTTCCCCGATCAACACGCCAATGCGGTCCTGCGGGATCGTCACGTGCTGCATACAAGCTATACGGTAACGACCTGTTTAACTCTTTCAGGCTATCGGCCGTCCGCAAAGCAGGACCCAACGGGCAAAGCGGCGTGGAGCGTATCGGAGAATCACCCACAATACCGCGATCGATCAGAGCGGCGGGGATTCACGTACATGTGGCCGTTAACTCACCGGTCGGGATCGGCGTTAGCCTTGACCCACGACAGGAGGGTATCGCCGTCAACGGCGTAACCCTGCCGGGTAAAAAACGAGGCCACGTTCTCGCAGTCGCGTTCGAGAAACGCCTCGGCGTTGGGATGGTGGATCGTCACCGCCTGGCCGACGTCAATGACGACGAGTTCGCCCTCATGAACCAGCAGGTTGTACTCCGAGAGATCGCCGTGGACGAGGCCAGCGGCATAGAGCCGCCGGATGTACTCACGAACCACCTCGTAGGCCGTCTCGGGGTTCTCGATGTCGACCTCCGCGAGACGGCGACCACGGTCGTGTTCCGTGCCGATAAACTCCATGACGAGCACGTTCCGCTCAACCCCGAGTGGCTGTGGGACGCGGACGCCCGCCCGCCGGGCCCGCTCAAGGTTGGCAAACTCCTTTTGTGTCCATGCAAGGACGATCTGCTTAGTGTCACCAAGTTCCTCAAACCGGGGGTCACCGGCGAGATAGGCCTCCATGTCCTCGAACTCGGCGGCTGTGATGCGGTAGACCTTAACCGCTACCTCGGGGTCGGTCGTCGCAAGTGCGCTCGCCGCCCGGTCGCCGCCCAGTGCAAGATAGACGTTCGCCTCCTTGCCCGTCGAAACCGGACCGCCGAAGGCGGCGACGACACCGTCTTGAACCAGCCGGTAGAGGGCTGCGAAGGTGGCGTCGTCGAAGACCGATGCCTCGACTTTGAACTGTTCGGTGTTCTTGATGCGTTTGCGAAACTCCTGGAACTCGCGGTCGCGCTGGCGAGCAATCCGGTCGGCCTCGGTGTCACCGACATCGATATCGGTCCACTCGTCGCCGGGGCTTTCGGTCGCCTCCCGGTCGATGAGTTCGAACTCGCCCATTCACCACCAGTACGCGGCCGACGCCTATAGGGCCGTTGCCCGACGCGCGTCAGGCAGTCGGATCGTTTTCGATGGCCACCTCAAAGTCACCGTCATCACGGACAATGCCAGCGGCACAGACAGGGTGCTCGAAGTCAAGTTCGTAGGCGGCTGTCGCTGCTGCCTGGGCGTCGGCCATCTCAAAGGCGAAGGGCGTCGGCGCATCGCGTTCGTAGGTTGCCACCAGCGTCGGTTCGGTTACCGCCTCAACGATGAGTGCGTCGCGTCGAACGATGCCGATGTGGGCACCGGTCGGGCCGACGATACCGGCGATCCGCGGCGTATGATAATCGTCCTTCTCGTAGTCAAGCGCAAGGAGCGCCTCGGCGAGAGCGTCCCGCGGCGGGTACCCGAGTGTGAGCTTCTCGGCGATCGGATCGACGTGTGACCCGTTGCCGAGGACGGCACTCGCTGGATCCGCAAGGACACGGACGCAGTTGTACTCAACGTAGGGGTTCTCGGTCTCCGGGGCATCCGGGGTAGGGGCAACAGTAAGGGTATCACCCCGATCCAGGATCTGTCGGTTCGGAAACGATCGCGAGGAGACCCGGTATGCGGCGACATCCGGACCGACGATGACGAATCGTCCAATGTACATACCTGGTAGTGCGCCTGCGGTGGATAAATAAGGTCGGCTCGGACACAAAGCCATCCCCAGGGAGTACGATACGGCCAACACGTTCGGGCGACACCGCAGTACATAAGTGCGGGCGGCAGGAACGATAGTATGCAGTCCCGTGGGGTAGTGGCCAATCCTGTCAGCTTCTGGGGCTGACGACGGAGGTTCGAATCCTCCCGGGACTACTTTCTTTGATCCTCGGCTCAGTGAAGAGTCGGTACAAAGGCGATAATGACCGGTTAAGACGGCTATCGGCTCTATACACTTGATGGTCCCCGGGGAATGTGCAGGTGGAGGTTCTCACCCATGGTAGACAATGCCCGCGTTCGGGTCGGCCACTGCTGTCCAGACGCCCCAACAGTCGACATCCACGTCGACGGCGACCCCGCGTTCACCGACATCGCGTACAAGGATACGACCGACTACGCCGAGATTGAGGCCGGCCGCCGACATATTGAGGTCGTCCCCACGGGCGAATCAGAGCCGGTTATCGACGCATCGTTCTCCTTTGATGAGGAGACCGAACACACCGCACTGGCAACCGGTCTCCTCTCTGAGGCCGAGTTGACGGTTCTGACCGACGACCCCGGGCGGATCCCGTCCGATCAGGCCGAGTTGCGATGTGTCCACGCCGCTCCGGACGCTCCATCGGTAGACATTCGCGCCGCTGGTGGGTCGATGATCGCCGAGAACCTCGCGTTCCGGTCGGCCAGCGAGTACGAACAGCTTGATGCAGGCGAATACACGATCGAGATCATGCCAGCGGGCAGTAACGAGGTGGTTCTTGAGGTTGACGGCATAACTCTCAGCGACCAGACCGCCTACAGCGCTCTCGCGGTCGGCCAAATGGCCGACGACTCGCTTGAGGCGCTTATGCTTGAGGACGCCCAGCAGATGGTCCCGGCTGACGACGACTGATCCCCGCACGGGATCGTCTTTTGTGCAGAGATCCCGGCTCGATACACATCGGAGCAACAGCCACCCACAGCGCCGGTAGCCGGTCCTGAGTTGGAGGTCCGATAGCGCCGAGGTATTACGGCCGTCATGAGCGTGACATAACTAGGTGGATCAGCGACAGCACGAGGAACAGTCCGGCACCGACAATAGCGATATACAACGATACCATCGCGTCCAGTCGACGCCACCACAGGAGAATGAGCCCTCCAAAGCCGATCGCCGCACCGAGGTACACGAGTGGCCAACGATCGGCGGCCGGCCGGCGGGGCGGCGTTTCAAGATACTGTTGGAGCTGGGTGCCACGGTCGGTAAGCGCGATGCGATCGGCGGTCTGGTCGTACTCAATCACGTTCTCGGCGACGAGCCACGGCAGGTGCGTTTGATACAGGGAGGCGTACACCGAGTCCCGAACCGAGGACGCATCGGTCGCGTCGGTCTGTTCGGTCTCGGTCACGGCCTCAACCAGTTCATTGAGTGTAAGCGGTTCAGATGCTTCGAGTAACACCTCGATGACCCGACGTCGTCGTCGGTTTGCCAGCAGCCGGAACGCTTGTTCCGCGGTGAGCGCATCTGAGTCATCACCGACGAGCGTCGTCACGATACGCCGGAGTCTATCGGAAGCCATCGACGCATTCCTCCGCTCGTGGACGGTCGGACAGCCGAACACAGCAGGGCGGTCGTCGACCGGAGTGAGGCGGCTGCAGTCATCGATACGCCGTCGGTGGGGCGTGTTTGGCGCTTGACTGGCGGGTGTATGAGTAATAGAGGTGAACGATCGACGAGACGGTGAAGAGGACGACAATGATGGCGACAAGTACAACACCGGAGAGGCGGTCAAACAGTGGAATGCCGAGATAAGAAGCCCCGACAACAGCGACACAGGCGACCGAAAGCGAGAAGTAATACTCCCCCCAGCTAAGATCCTCCTCCGGTACATACTCCAGATACAGTTCGACCTCACGAGCAGCGTCGGTAAGCGACATGGTCC
>CAZFMU010000037.1:0-13354 GCA_964520165.1 uncultured Salinarchaeum sp.
CCCAGAAGTCGGATCCAGCGATACCGGTCGTGACCGCAACACAGGTCGCAATCGGCGGCGTGAGCCCGGCGAGGATCGCAGCATAGAACACGAAGAAGTGCGCGGAGAACTCCGGCATATTGAAGTCACTAACAAATGCCGGGGCGACAAGCAGCGCCACGATCGTATAAGCAGCGGTCGTCGGCATGCCCAGGCCGAGCAGGATCGAGATGATCATCCCGAGGATGGCGGCGACCCAGAGCTGGCCACCCGAGAGATCAAGCAGCGCCAGCGAAATGGAGGTCGGGACGGCCGTTGCAAGGAGGATATCGACGACACCGCCGATCGCCGCGAGGATGATCGCGACGGGGGCGAGGACGACGGCTCCTTCACGGAAGCCATCACGGGTATCAATGAGGATCGTCTTCGCACGGGCAAGCAGTGAGTTGGTTCCTGCTTTCCCGGTCGCGACCCGGTATCCCTGGTGGCCCATTGGCACAATCGTCCCCATGATCATCATCGAGACGGCCGTCGCGAGGGCACCGGTCATGATGGTGTACCCCGCGAACCCGAGCAGGTATACCAGCAAGATCAGCGGAACGGCGTAGGTGATCGCATCAAGGAGCATCTCAGAGCGGGGCATTGGATCGTCGAGATACTGCTGGACGGAGGTGTCCTCAACCTGCTTCGAGGCCACGTAGTGAACGGCGATAACGATGGTAACAACGAGAATGACCGCCGGGATGAGCCCGGAGGCGATCACGTCGAAGTAGGTGATGCCTGAGATGAGTGATGCCATGATGAACGCACCGGCACCCATGACCGGCGGGAGGACCTGGCCCGACGTTGAGGCGACGGCCTCGATTCCGCCGGAACTCTTCGGCTTGACGCCGCTTTTTTTCATCATCGGGATCGTGATCGATCCCGTCATGCTGGCGTTGGCCGTCTGGCTGCCGTTGATTGAGCCGACGACAGCGCTCGCGACGACGGCCGTCTGGGCGACGCCCGAACTGAGATACTTCGCCGACCGGATCGACAGCTGCATGATGAGATCGAACCCGCCGTAGGCCTTGAGAAGCCCCGCGTACAGTAGGAAGGGGGCGATCCAGGCTGCCGTCAGCTTGTTGAGCTGGCCGATAAATCCGCTGACATCGATCAACAGCACACGAAGTACCCGCTGCCAGGTGAGCCCCGAGTGGCTGAGAACACCGGGAATGAGGTTTCCGAACAGCCCATAGCCGATGCCGGCCAGCAACACCGTCAGGAAGGTGATGCCAAACGCCCGGTAGGTCAGGTAGGCCATCACGATGGTGAACGCAAGGGACATCCCGAGTTGGAGGGTGGTTGTCCGACCCCCGAGGGCGCTGTTGAGCGCGTTGAAGTTGGTGAAGATGTACGTCATCACGGGGATGACAACCAGCGCCGAGCCGATGAGCGCGGCTAAGGACGCGTAGTCCTCGGCCTCAATGACATCGATGAGCTCGTTGACGATGTACAACAGGAGGATGCCACCGAGGAATGCGACCCCGTACTGACCGCGGGGCATCAGTTGGCTGTAGGCGTAGTACAGAACGAGTCCCCAGAAGGGGATCGATCCATACGTCAGAAGCGACTCGAGAAACTGTTTGTTCCGATCGGTGTTGAGCGTGACCATTGTTTAGGCGTTGCTACGGCAGGCAAGCGGGATGAGGCAAACGGAGGGTGGTTGGCGAACCATACACGTGGAGGCTGTGGGGGTTAAATTTCGCCGCGCGTCCAGTCGTCGTTCCAGGCGTCGTTATCCTGGAGGTAGTCGGCGACACCCGGATGGATCGGAATCTCGGGGATCACGGCGTCAGTCAGGGACTCGGGCGTGTGGTCGATCGCGGTCGGATCGGCCGCCGAGATGGCGTCGTAGTGGTCAACGGCGAGTTCTGCCATCGCGTAGGTCGCATCGGCTGAGATCTCGGGACCGAACGCCCACTGACCGGCGAGCGCCCAGCTGTCGACGGTGTCGGTGTACTGGGTGACCTCCTGCTCCCAGCCGTAGGGCTCGAAGGTCTGGTGAACGGCACCAGGGTGGTCTTGGATGACCTGGACGAACTCTTCGTCGGTCTGGAGTGCCTGGAGGCCGCCACCGCTTCGGACATCGACTTCCTGAACCCAACTGGAGAGTTGCACGCCGTTGGCGCCATATACCGCCAGCACGTCGGCGCGTCCTTCCTCAACGGCGCCGGGAATGTCGCCCGTGTCGAGATTAAGGATCTCGTTTTGGGACCACATGCCGGCTTCCTTGAGGATCTCCTCGGTGAGCAGTCGCGTCCCGAATCCGGGCTGGATGGGGTAAATCGTGTAGCCGCCGTCCCGCAGGCCCTGGACACTCTGGATATCCGCACTCTCCATTCCGACCAGGTAGATCTCAAGGGAGGTGAAGATGAAGCCCTGCATCGGCAAGGAGTCAACGGGTTCGTCAGCGAACGGCCCCTCGTCGTTCATTGCCTTCGAGAGAGAGTTGTTGTCGACCCCCATCGCCGGGATGTTGCCGGAGGCGAACTCATAGAGGTTCTGCGTCCAACCCTGGGTCTGTTGAGGATCGATGCTGATTGACTCGCTGTGTTCGTTGGCCGCACGGGCGTACGCCTGCGCAGCTTGCATCGTCGAGCTGCCGGTGGACGTCGATCCGATGACGATCGTCTCGGTTCCACCGTCGCCACCACCACCACTAGAACAGCCAGCAAGGGCTACGGTACCGAGCGCACCGGTCGCCTTAAGAACGTCACGTCGATCGATATTATGCTCCGCCATAGACATTAAACCTTGCACGACGATGAATATAAATAATTATTCCTTCTAGAGCGGGACTCGGTGGACAAGTGGTCAGGAAATATACCGATGAGGAAAACAACATGATTGTGCAACGGAAGGACAAGAGCACTCCTATGAGTGGTAGGCGGCGTCGGTCCGGTTGGCAACGACGGCCGGCGTTCTATAAACAAACCAGATGAGTGCAACGGCACACACCCCCGATCCAGCGAGAAGGCTCCAGCCCGCCCAGTAGCCGACCGTGTCGACCGCGAGGCCAAACACGGGGGGAACGACTAGTCCACCGGTCGTGATCGCCAGTTGGCCACCGCCGGTTGCCGCTCCGATCTCGTCGGGGCCGACAAGCGAACCCAGACACGAGTAGTACACACCGGTGTTACCAAGCGCGAACGCACCGAGTGCGCCGAAGGCGAGCGTCGCTCCAAGAAGCGAGTTGACGCGCGCGACGACCACAAGGAGACCGGCGCCAACGAGTGTCTGAATCAGTAGGACAGCGGCCGTTCGTCGGTGTTGCATGCCCGGCAGGCGATCACAGATCCAGCCAAAAACGATGCGGCCGACGCTTGCGGTGACCTGTACCAGCGCGAGGATCACGCCACCGGTAGCCACGGACGCACCGAGGGATTCCTCAACGTACAGAACAGTATACGCCGTCGTGGTGAAGATAACCGCTCCAACGAAGAAACCGGCCGCAACAAGCAACAGGTACGGGCGGTTCTGCGAGAGGGCCCGAAAACTAGGCATTGTCGCCTCGTTGTCGCCATCAGCGGCCGGATAGAGCGTCCAAAATAGGGCGGCAACAATGGCGGCGGCAATCCCGGCGACGTAGAAGCCGGCATCCCACACCAGCACGCCCGCGATACCCGTTACAAGGAGGGCGCTCAGGCCGCTCCCAGCGGTGACCCCGACTTGTTTGATCCCCATGGCAAGGTTCCGGTGAGTGTCGGCGATGCGGTCGAAAATCGCCTTGTTCGTCCCCGGCATCGCCGTGCCATAGAGGATCCCGACGAGAAACACCGCCACCAGCAGCGACCAATAGGACCACGAGAGCGCGACCCCGATAGAGCCGAGTGCCAATCCGACCAGCCCGACCGTGAGCGTCCGCCGTTCGCCAAACCGGTCGGTTGCGACTCCCACCGGCAGTAATGACACCGCGTACCCAAGCGAGAGCGCCGTGACGATCAGCCCAACCAGAAACCGCGAGACGCCGAACTCGCTTCGAAAGAACGGCGTGGCCGCAAAGATCGCATAGTAGCTGACGCTGGCGGCAATCTGCCAGAGCGTTACCAGGCCGATGAGGCGTTTCGCGGACGGACTCATCGCCGCCCCCACGGGCGATGGTACACAGTGGGGACTCCCGGCCGATCAGTCCCGACGGTTGACATCGACACGGTCGCGAATCTGCTCGAACGACTCGGTCTCAGCAAGCTCCTCGATACGTTCCTGAAGATGTTTCTCGCACAGACCGACTTTGATACCGTCGGATTCGGCCGCGTACGCGGCCGGATTCTCACAGTAATGACACTGCATGGAGTCACCGTAGATTGGCTGCGATGGAGTTTGAATGCTGTGGCTCGCCGCGATCAGGTAGCGTGACGCTCAATCGCCGCGCGGATGGCCCGGTACTCCGACGCATCAACGCCAGCACGACCAAGCCGGTCGTCGTGGGCATCCGAGCCGCCAGTCGGAAGTAACTCGGTGGTTGAAAGCAGCCGGTCGATCCGGGCCGTGTCGACGGATCGGCCATACGGGTAATGACGTTCGACGGCATCAAGACGGTTGGCGAGTGCGAGCGCCATCTCGGGATCGTCGTATCGGAACGGGTGGGCAAGACCGACGACAGCACAGGCATCGGTGAGTAACCGTCGGCCGCGTTCGAAGGAAGGGACTGCCCGCGGGCGATAGCAGGGGTCACCTCGGCCAATGAGGGTCTCGAAGGCGTCCGTCTCGTCGTGTTGACACCCCGGGTGTGTCGCGATGGCACGAGCGAGATGAGGCCGACCGATGCCGTCGAATGGTTCGACGTCAAGCGTGATCCCGAGGTGATCTTCGACGCAGTCGATCATCGCGGCGGCCCGCTGGCGGCGATCCGCAGCAAGCCGCTCGCATTCGCGATGTAGCGCGTCAGTCGGAGTGACGCCGTAGCCGAGCAGGTCCACGCGCGCACCGGTATCCGTCTCGACCCGGAGCTCGATGCCACTGATGACCGTCACACCCGCCCGTTCGACGAGTGGACCATCGAGGTCAGCATGAACCCGGTCGTGATCGGTTAGCGCCACGGCATCCAGTCCGGCGTCGGCGGCGACTGCTGGAACGGCTGTGGGCGACAACTGGCCGTCAGAACGCGTCGTATGGACGTGGAGATCGGCAACAGGCATACGCGTGCTTGACGCTACAGCCGGTTAACGCTCTGGGGGTGGTGAGGTGATACTGGCGTCGAACGGAAAATATTTATAATTATCTTTAGAATGAGTTTGATATGCAACTGAACGGTACGGCCGATCGGATCAACGCCGAAAGCTATCCCGTGACGACCGAGGAACTCATCGCCAAGCACGGCGATCACGAGATCGAACACCAAGGCGGCACCGAATGCCTGCGTGAGGTCCTTGAGCGAACCGAATCGGAGGTCCACTACACCCCGGATGACGTTGTGTTCAGCATCTACTCGGGAGTGTCGGGCGACGCTGTCGGTCGTCGCGGATACTGTGACCGCGATCCGACTCCGCCGGGCGTGCCACGCGAGCAGCTTTCGTTCTGAGAGTCTCTGTTTTCGGTCCCAAGAGCGTGGTCGATAGCCACGCTTGAGCGCCTCCAATCCGAAATGGGTGGGCTTCCGCCCGCTACGCGTCAACCATGTCAGGAGAGTCGCGAATCTGGCGTGTCGTCACGCGTGATCGATCGTTACATTCAATACAGACACCGTGCAACACGAGACCTGTTATCATGTCATTGGGTGCCTATGACGAGGACGAACACGAGCGTCGTGAGGAGAAGTCCACGCACGTTGACGCCGCCTTCGACGATCATCGGCACGTATACCGAGGCACCGTCGAGTACGACGACGGCGAGTCAACGGAGGACCTCCTCGAGACCTTCGAGGACATCAAGTCCTGACCGGTCCAGTTTGGATCGGGGACAGGTTATTTTCCGCCCGCCGCCGAGGTGGGGCCATGGCAACGAAGGAGTGCGCGGGGTGTGGCCGTTCGGTACGGATTGCCGGTGGGGCCGGGACGCTGTGGTCCTTTGAGGACGGCGGCCCAGAGGGTATGACGCTTGAGCTGACCGATGGAACCGAGGCGTTTCTCTGCTTTGCATGTATCGAGGCCCTCCCCGAGAATCCGGCCACAGCCGACATCGCTGAGTTACCGGAGCGAGACGACGATACGGCGGTCGATGACGGAGGCAGTGACGCCATCCTCGTCGGACTCATCGTCGGAGGGATCGTTGCGGCACTCGCGACGCTCATCACAGGGGAGTTGGGGCTGTGGGGATCGATTGGGTTCGCCGCCGGCTTCGGGACAGTCGTCGCAATCGGTCGTATCGGCGAGTACCGGACGGGGTGAAAACGGGACGGACGCTCTGCCGAGAGACACGCTTTTTGTGGTCGCAGCCGGAATTCATTGTAATGGATTCGGCCGCGCTCCTTGATCTCCTTGGAAACGAGAACCGGCGACGGATCCTCCGGTTACTCGCCCAGCGGCCGTGTTACGTGACCGAAATCAGCGACTATCTCGGGGTGAGTCCAAAGGCCGTCATCGACCATCTCCGCAAACTCGAAGACGCCGGACTCGTCGAGAGTCACGTCGATGAGGGACAACGCAAGTACTTCCACATCGCGCGGAACATCCGACTCGAGATCAGTGTGTCTCCGTACGGGTTCGGCGCGCGAAGTGCCTATCCCGCCAGTCGGAACTTCGATATCACATCCTTCCGGCACCTCTCGGTCGATGTCGAAGGGCAGATCCCGGAGGAACCGAGTCGACTCGTGCGACGACTCGATCATCTCGAAGAGCTCGAAAACGAATTATCGATGCTCCAGCGATGGGTACAGGGGCGGATCACCGACACGATTGAATCACTGACCGAACACCTCGATGCAGACACCGACAACGGTCGGTTGTACGCTGATATCCTCGTCGCGTTGACCGATGGCCCCCAGACGACCGAAGACCTCGGCGCTCGAGTAGAAGCCCCCCCAGACCTCATTGAAGAGGCAACACGGTCACTCGCCAACCAGGGCCTGGTACGCCGTGGGCCCCGAGGCTGGTACCTCGTTGACCGGTCCTAAGATGAATTACGGAAAATTCGAGGCGAAAGCCTCGCTCTTCAGGGCGGGGATGAAGCCGACCAACAGTATTCAACCGCCGTCGATGGCATAGACGGGGTTCCAACGCAATCTTTAAGCCGTCCGACTGTGATAGTATGCATAGATGGTGAAGAGTACCCGTCACGCGAAATACGAACTCTACTACCACATAGTGTTCGTGCCGGAATATCGGCGTTCGCACCTGACGGGGAAGACGAAGGAGCGTCTCGAAACCATCTTCGCGGAAATCTGTGAGGACAAGGGCCTCGAACTGGCCGAGTCCGAGGTCATGCCCGACCACGTACACCTGTTCATCGGGAGTCCACCGAAGAACGCCCCGTCCCTCATCGTCAACTGGGTCAAGGGCATCTCGGCGCGGAAGTATAACCAGCGGTACGACGACCGCGTGAAGTGGACTCGTTCCTACTACGTCGGAACAGCGGGAAGTGCATCGAAGGGCGCTGTCGAACGCTATATCGCTGAACAGGAAGGTGGCGACGAATGAAACGCGTCAACACCTTCGAGGTCGTGCCACAGACCGAGAACGACAAAGAGTGCCTCCTACGGCTACTCGACGCCTCCGCCTCTCTGTGGAACGAACTGACCTACGAACGTCGTCAGAACTACTTCGGTGACGGCGACGTGTGGGACACTTCCGAGTACCGAGGGCGCTACAACGGCGTCGTCGGAAGCGCGACCGTCCAACAGGTCACGCGCAAGAACAGCGAAGCGTGGCGGTCGTTCTTCGCTCTCAAAGAGAAAGGCGAATACGCCAACCCGCCGTCGTACTGGGGCAACGAGGAGGACGGACGCGAACTCCGCACCTACATCCGATGCAACCAGTACACGATTAAGTGGGGCAAGCGTAGCCGTCTCGAAGTTCCTGTCGGGCAAGAACTGAAAGACGAATACGGACTCGGCTACCACGAACGACTCCGCCTCGAAGTCCGAGGCAACCCGAAGTGGGACGGTAAACAGGGCCGTCTGGAACTTGAGTACGACGAGGTTAGCGACACGTTCAGGGCTTTCCAACCAGTCACCGTACCTGATTCTCGGCTGGATTCACCACTGGCTTCCGAAGAAGCCGCCCTCGACGTTGGCGCGAACAATCTCGTTGCTTGTTCCACGACCACTGGGAACCAGTACCTCTACGACGGTCGGGAGTTGTTCGGACGGTTCCGCGAGACGACTGACGAAATCGCCCGCCTACAGTCGAAACTCCGAGAGGGACGCTACTCCTCGAAGCGGATTCGACGGCTGTACCGACAGCGGACGAATCGCCGTGACCACGCACAGAACGCGCTGGTGCGCGACCTCGTTGAACGACTGTACGACGAGGGCGTGGCGACGGTGTACGTGGGCGACCTGACCGACGTGCTGGACACGCACTGGTCGGTCGAAACCAACGCCAAGACTCACAACTTCTGGGCGTTCAAGCAGTTCACCGAGCGACTGGCGTGTACCGCCGAGGAATACGGTATCTCGGTCGAAGCCGAGTCGGAAGCGTGGACAAGTCAGACGTGTCCCAAGTGTGGCGACCACGAGAAGACGGTTCGCCACGAGGATACGCTGACGTGTCCATGTGGCTTCGAGGGTCACGCCGACCTCACGGCGTCAGAGACGTTCCTTCGAGAAAACAGCGATACAGAAGTCAGGCCGATGGCACGGCCCGTGCGATTCGAGTGGGACGACCACGAGTGGTCGGGGAAACCATACCCTCACGAAAGTCCCAAAGAAGTGCGCACGAACCCGCAAGTTGCCTCCGTGGGTCGGTAGCCGAACCCCCAACGGAGGAATCCTCGCACTTTAGCGCGGGGAGGATGTCAAAGTTCCTGTGTCAGGCCCGTCTTGAGATCGCGGCCGAAGTACAGACCGAGCGCGCTGAGGGCGAGACCGGCGACTGCTCCCACAAGGGCGAGTTGCGGACCAGCACCGAACGCCATCGCCTCAAGCATATTGCCGCCAAGAACGCCAGCGACGCCCAGGCCAGCCCCAACGACCCCGGCTGGGAGGTAACCGACGCCAGAGACGAGGCCCAAGAGGAAGGCTCCGGCGAACAGTCCGAGCGGTCCACCAACAAACGGGACGACCGCGCTTGCGATGGCGGCCGGGACCGCAAGACCGGCGACGGTTATCGCTCCGGTCTTGAGGAGACCACCGCGCGAGAAGCGGCTGTCGTCAGCCGGCGATTCGGTAGAGGAGTCGTCACCGGTGAGCCCTCCACCGAGGCTGTCATCGGCGGCAGTGGAGGGACGCTCACGCTGCTCGGACCGTTCGGACATGGACGCGCTTAGAGACGGACGCTCAAGGGTGTTTTCCCGTCGAACCGTGCGAGCGAGGAGGACTCACTGTCTGACGTTCCGGCCGATTGCGGGGCCGAATGAGCCATCAAAGGGGGCTTCAATATTCGCCTCGGGAGCGACATACACGAGCTCCCCCCGAACCAGGGTCGCAAGCGGGAACACACCATCACGGCCGGCAAAGGGTGTCCACGAGCAGGTCGAGTGGAGCTGCTCGCCGTCGATCTGCGTGACACGATCGAGGTCATACAGCGCCAGATCGGCGTCCCGACCGGGCTCGATCTGGCCCTTCGCGGAGAGCCCGAAAACCTCTGCTGGGGTGGCGGCGACGAGGTCACGAACGCGTTCGAGTGAGAGTTGACCGTCACGAACGGCCGCTAACAGGAGCGGAACCATCGTCTCGACGCCCGGAACACCACTCGGCGCGTCGGTCAGCGACCGCTGTTTCTCCTCGCGCGTGTGCGGCGCATGGTCGGTGGCTATCATATCAACGGTGCCATCGACGATGCGATCAAACACGGCCGCACGATCCGATTCCGACCGAAGCGGCGGATTCATGCGCCCGAAGGTGCCGAGTTCGGCGGCGTCCTCACGAGAAAGAAACGCGTGATGGGGGGTGACCTCGCAGGTAACGTTGGCCGCTTCGGCGGCGTGATCAACCGCCTCGGGAGTGGAGGTGTGTGCAACGTGCAACTGGGCGTCGGTCTTCGCAGCGACGGAGGTTGCGCGCTCGACAGCGGCGATTTCGGCTGCTGGCGGTCGGTAGCGACTCCACCGTTCGGCATCTGCGTCGCCGCCGACCCCTGTCGCCCCGTCAAGGGCCGTCGGATCGAAGTACTCGCTGTCCTCGGCGTGGACGGTTACGGGGATATTCGCCTCGCTGGCACGCCTGACCGCGGCCACAAACGTCTCATCGCCGATACCCATCGAGCCCGTCGAGTCGGCCATGAAAACCTCTCCAAGCGCAAACAGCGGCCGCTCAAGGAGGGTTGCCGGCTCCCAGGCGTCGGTCACCCCGCCGTTGAGGCCGTAGTCAACGAGCGACTCGGCGGCACGGATGGCCTTCTCGTCGAAGGCGCTACCCGAGATCGTCGGTGGGTCGGTGTTGGGCTGATCAACGATGGTCGTTACCCCGCCGGCGGCTGCCGCCCGACTGCCAGAGTGAAATGTTTCCTTGTGTTCGTACCCCGGTTCGCGAAAGTGCACGTGGACATCAATCGCGCCGGGCATGAGCGTCCGACCCGCCGCATCAAGGAGCACCTCGTCCTCGCGCAGGGCGAGTGACTGCTCGACAGCGGCGATTGAGCCGTCGGTGATACGAATGTCACGGCGGCGGCCGTCGGGCAGCTGCGCAGCGGTGATAAGCATCGTATCCGCAACTGGATGGTCCCGACTCCTAAAACACTCGTTTGGATTGGTCGCCGCAGCAGATGACTTTTTTACCAGAGGTGGAATACGCCTTGGAGATGCTGGTGATTCCGAGCGCGGCGCTGGAACGCTTCGAGTTGGTCACCCGATTTAATTCACCGTACGTCGCCCATGACCGCGGCCGGGCGGTCGATCTATATCCGCCGACAGGACAGGCCCCGTCGCCGGTCGCCGGAACGGTACTTGAGCACCGGACGGTCGAGACGCCGTCTCGTCCATATGCGGCACCCACGGATCACCTGCTGCTCATCAGAACTGAGGCCCCACGATACCGCCTTGAGACCGATCAACAAGCGATCGCTCGCGTCATGCATGTCAAGCCGACCGTATCTGTCGGTGAGCACGTGTCGGTCGGCGATACACTAGGACAGCCGATACGATCAGGATTTTTTGCGCCGTGGGTTGACAACCATCTTCACGTCGGCTTTCGACGGCCGGACGCAAACCTCATCCGAGCGTCCGGCTCGCTCCCGCTGTCGCTCGACATTGAGGTGGATCCGCTCCGGTGGGACGGGACCGGCGTCGTACGCGAAGTCGGAGAGACATTCGTGATGCTGGACGCCCCGACTCACCCGGCTCCCGGTGACCGATTCGTTGGGATCGGTTCGGCCAACGCCGGTGTTGTGCTTGATGGAGGGCTTCCGCATTTCGAACGCGGCGGAACATTCGGGCGATCAGCTCCGACGGTACAACTGCTCGGAGCGACCTTCGAACGGGGCGATGACGGAACCTTCCCTTGGGCGGATCGGACCATCCGTGTCAATGGCGATCCGGTATTGGGCCTCTCGCTGTTTGCCGCCCGAACCGACCGGTTTGGGGCGCGGATCATCTGCCCGGACCGAACATTCGAGGTGGGCGAGAAACTCACCGTCACAGTCGCGTGAGAATCAAAGCGTCCTGACGGAGATTTGAACTCCGGTCCCGGGCTCCGCAAGCCCGGAGGATAGTCCACTACCCTATCAGGACTCAGCTATACCTACCGTGCATCCAATTAAAGGGATTTCGGTCTGTCCACCGCCCGACGACCCAAGGACAACGCTTATGCGCCGGGTAACCGAGTGCATCCATGATATGGGGGTTATCGAAGAGATATACGAGGACTTAGACGCGGACATCTCTCTTGAGGATTACCGCGAGGCGGTCAACGAACGGGTCGAGAAGATGGCCGGGCTCGCGGACGAGGAGACCGCCGCTATGCTCGTCGCTCACGAGCTTGATGAGTCCGGCGGTACGGTCGACGGGATCGCGGATATCGACGCAGGGATGGATGAGGTCCAATTCGTTGGAAAGGTGATCTCCGTCGACGAGATACGGACCTTCGATCGCGACGACGGAGAGACCGATGAGGGCCACGTCCTCAACGCCGAGTTGGCCGACGAAACTGGACAGACGCGGGTTGTCTTCTGGGACGCACAGGCGCGGGATGCCCAGGAGTCACTGACGGCCGGGGACATCCTCCGAATCAAAGGTCGGCCGACCGAGGGGTACTCCGGGGTCGAAGTCAACGTGACCGCCGTCGAACCGGCTCCTGATGTCGAGATCGACGTCCGCGTCAACGACACCTATCAGATCGAGGAACTTGGTCTCGGACGCTCAAACGTGAACGTCGCCGGACGCATCCTCGATACCGAGTCGGTCCGGACGTTCGACCGAGACGACGGCTCGGAGGGTCGCGTTGCGAACTTTACCATCGGCGATCCAACGGGACGTGTCCGGGTCACCTGCTGGGACGGGATGGCCGATACCGTCGAGTCGCTGACCGCGGGACAGTCCGTCGAGATCGTCGACGGCTACACGCGCGAGCGAGACGGCGATCTCGAAGTACACGTCGGCGACCGAGGGGCGATCGAGCCACTCGAAGAGCCGATCGAATACGACCCAGCGGCAACCCCAATCGAGGCCGTTGAACTGGACGAGACCGTCGATCTGATGGGTGTGGTCCGATCGGCCGATCCAAAACGGACGTTCGATCGCGATGACGGTAGCCAGGGACAGGTGCGAAACCTCCGAATCCAGGACGATACTGGATCGATTCGGGTGGCACTCTGGGGCGATCACGCCGATCGCGACATCGGACCTGGCGATACCGTCGTCGTGACCGATGTCCAGATCCAGGATGGTTGGCAGGACGATCTTGAAGCCTCGGCAAACTGGCGCTCAAGCGTCGTACCACTCGGCGATGACGCAATGGCGGCCGAGTTGGCCGACGACACGGCGGAAACGACGGATGACGGAGAGGGGGTCGTCCTTTCCTCGTTCGATGAACACACGGAGAGCGATGCTGGCGAAGACGCGGAGTTCACGGGCGTGGTCGTCCAGCCTGGCGACCCGGTGATCGTTGACGATGGCGAGCGCACGGTTACTGTCGAGACGGCGGCCGATGTCGGACTTGGCGACGAGGTGACCGTCCAGGGTCAGTGGATCGACTCGGACCGGATTGACGCTGCCGACGTCACGCAGACGTGACTCACGCGAGAGACACACAAAGCGACGGAAAGGATTAAGACGACGACCGGCCCGAACGTTGGGTATGAGT
>CAZFMU010000038.1:0-7359 GCA_964520165.1 uncultured Salinarchaeum sp.
TGATCACCGGCTCGGAGATGTGCTCAATCCCCTCGAAGGCGGTCATCTCGATGCTTGAGACCGTCGACCCGGCGATGGCGTCATCAAGCCCGGTGACCGCGGCGATGTTCCCTGCGGGGACGCGATCCACCTCCTCGCGTTCGTCTCCCATGAACAGGCCGACACTCTGGATCCGGTTGGTCCCGGCCGTTCCGGAGACATACAGGTCCTGACCCTCCTCAAGGGTGCCTGAGAAGACCCGGCCGGTCGCGATCTCACCGGCGTGGGGGTCCATCGAGATGTCCGTCACCATGAAGACGACCTCGCCGTCGGGATCGACGGTCATCATGCTCTCGGCAATCTCGCTGTCGGCATCGCCACGCCAGACCGTCGGGATCCGGTCGGGTTGGGCGTCGATCGGCGAGGGGAAGTGCTCGACAACCATGTTGAGCACCACGTCGGACAGCGGGGACTGCTCAACCAGCTTCTCGACGTTGTCGTTGCGGTTGTAATCGATGATGTCGCCAAAGTCGATGCCGGTGCGCTGCATGAACGGCATCGAGATGGCCCAGTTATACAGCGCCGAGCCGAAGGCGACGGTCCCGTCCTGGACGGAGACCTTCCAGCCTTCGTTCTCGTATTTGTCCTCGGCCATCCCGCGGATGAGTTCATTGACCTCGCGGATGACATCCTGCAGACGCGCCTGGATCTCTTCGGGACCCTCCTGAAGCTCGTTGATCAGTCGGTCAACCTTGTTGATGAACAGGGTCGGCTTGACGTTCTCTCGAAGCGCCTGCCGGAGAACCGTCTCTGTCTGGGGCATCGTGCCCTCGACGGCGTCAACAACCACCAGTGCCCCGTCGACAGCCCGCATCGCACGGGTCACGTCACCGCCGAAGTCGACGTGGCCCGGAGTGTCGATCAGGTTGATGAGGTAGTCCTCATCGTCGTACTCGTGGGTCATCGAAACGTTTGCCGCGTCGATGGTGATCCCACGCTCCTGTTCGTCTTCCTCCGTATCCATGGCGAGCTGGTTGCCGGCGAGATCCTCAGAGATCATGCCCGCACCGGCGAGGAGGTTGTCTGACAGCGTCGTCTTGCCGTGATCGATGTGAGCGGCGATGGCAATGTTCCGGATCTGGTTCCGGTTGTCCATCAGTCGCTCACACTGTTGGACGATCTTCTTACGTCGGCCCATTAGCGGTACCTATCGGGAGCCAACTCAAAAGGCTAGTGATTCCCGGGACAAGGCGGCCAACACCCACGATCTGTCCGGCACTCCCTCACACGGGTGTCGCGTGGTCTTTATACGCATGCGACGCCTTTACTGTGAAGAATGGACATCCGGATCCACGGCCCGGGACCGACTGGCCCGTTCCTCTCGGCGGCCGATCGCTTCGAGACCGAACACGACCTCGCGTTACCCGTGCGGATCCACATTAGCGACGACCCCGACGAGCGAACCAAGACCGGTCACCACGAGGACCACCACATCATGGAGCTCTCGCGGGCAGCCGCCACCTCGGCGATGGCGACCGAGCTGGCGCTCCACGAGTTTGCGCATATGCGTCGCCACGAAGAGGAACACCCATCACACGTCCAATCGACAACCGAGGCCATCTATCTCGCACTCGCTGGCCGGCAGGTTGACCGTGAGACACTCGCACACTGCCACCAGATTGCCAACCATATGAAGGACATCTACGCCGACGACCTCACGCTCGCGGTGACCGGCCCGGACAAGCTCGTCCGATATCTCGAAGCCGGCCTTGCTGGCGCCCTTGAGGATCGTCCGCACCCGACCGGACACACCGCGGGAACCCGGATCACCGCCCGATCGGATCCGGCGATTACCGCGGTCAACGCCGCCTTCGCTCTCGCACTCATTGAGCGTCACGGCCTAGCTGATCGCGACCACCGGATCTATACGCTTGCCGAGGCCGCCGCGGCCGACGCACCGTATGTCTCACTCGACCGGTTCAAGTCACTCTTTCAGTCACTTACGACCGATCCCGCCCCCGCGGAGTACCGCCAGACACTGGTTGAGGCGACCCAGGCCTACGCCCGTGCCCGGTCACACCCCGGACGGGCTGCTGACTGACCATCAAAATCGGGACAAATGGCGTTAATTCGGGGCGACCGTCGTCGGGATTGACGATGACGGGGGACGATGGATCGCCTGTATGACAGCGATTGAGTTGACCCGACGAGACGCGCTTGCAGCCACCGCCGGATTGACAGCAACCGGACTTGCTGGGTGTACACAAGGCGACTCATCGAGTGCTACCGTTGGCTATCTCTCGACCGGCGTGAGCGATCGACCGGGCGACATCGATGAGTTTGAATCCTGCGTTGTGACAATCGAGGGAATCTGGATTGGCCCCCGGTCAACGGCGGCGACCGAGAACGACACCGGGTCCGAGACCAACGACACCGAGGCCGACGACGCTGAACGGGAGTACTACGCCTTCGAGGAACCACAGACAGCGGACCTCGTTGACCTACAGGGGGATGCCCGGACGTTTATCGACGAGGATCGTGCGGTGCCTGTCGGCGAGTATGCGTTCCTCCAGCTGGATATCACGGGAGTTGAAGGGACGCTCGCGGATGGGACGGCGGCAACTGTCAGAACCCCAGGGGAGGCTCCGATCACGTTCAACCGGACCTTTGAGATCCGCGCGAATACTCGCACACGGTTTGTCGCCGACTTCACGCCGGTTCGCACCGGACCACCCGGCTCAACGCGGTATCTCATCCAGCCGGTGCCAGCAGAAATCGAAGTGTCCTACGAATCAATCGAGACGGAAGCAGATAACGAGACGAGTGCTCCGGCGTCCAACACGACGGCCTGAGTTACCGGGCCGCCGCGGCGACGCGCTCTTTCTCTTCTTTCTGATTGACCGCGTAGGTCTCGACGTCGTCGTTCGCAGCACCGATCAGCTGGGAAGCCAGTGCCTCCTCGGCATCGGTCGGACTCTTAAACGCCGCGTTGTGGGTGCCCTCGGCGAGGAACTTCAGCGCCTGGTCAACCCGGCGCTGCGGCGAAACATCGACAGCCTTTGGCACGGAGATCCCGCCGTACTTGAGGCGGACGGTCTCCTCCCGCGGCGCCGCGTTCTCGACGGCATAGACGAGCGTTTGGACAGGATTGTCCCCGGTGCGCTCGTGGACGATCTCAAGTGCCTCCCGGACGATCCGGGTGGTCTGTTGTTTCTTGCCGGTGTTCTCGCTGGTCTGCATAAGCCGATTGACCAGCCGCTCGACAATCGAGAGGTCGCTCTTTTCGAACTGCTTGTCGGCGTGTCGGCCCATCGTGTGGGCAATCGGGGTGACGCTAATGTACCGTCGGGTGCTCGGATCGGAGTACTCGATCTCGGAGATGTCCCAGCGCCCGAAGAGGTCGGCGGTGGTGGCTGCCTCGCTCATCGTTAGCGGACGGGTTTTTCGGCATTACCGCGCACCAGTTCGATGAGCGAGACGCCATTGACCTTCTCGACCTTGTAGTTCACACCGGAGAGGTCGCCCATCGCACGACCCTTTGCACCACCGATGCCGGCGATGGTCACCTCGTCGTGCTCGTCGATGAACGAGATGGCGCCGTCACCGGGGCAGAAGGCGGTGACCTGCTTACCGTTCTTGATCAGCTGCACCCGGACGCACTTCCGGACGGCCGAGTTGGGCTGTTTGGCCTCGATGCCAACCTTTTCGAGTACGATTCCGCGTGCCTGGGGCGCTCCCTCGAGCGGATCGGATTCCTCGCGGAGCCCCCGTTCACGTCGCGCGTACTTCGAGTCGGACCACCGATGTTGCTGGCGGTCCTGTTTGAGCTTCCGCGCGGCGTACTTGCCGTTTGCCATAGTGCCGATACGTACCCAATCTGGGCACTTAAGCGTCTCCTTTCACTCGCTCGCTGAGATGCGCACATCGTCGATATCGAAGTGCCGATTGGCCAGCAGTCGCGCTGCCTCGACCGTCCGGCCGTCGGTCCCGATCGCCACGCCCATATCGGCCGGATCGACCTCAACGTGCGCGATCTGCTCGCTGTCGTCATCGACGATCGTCACGTCATAGACGGCCGCCGGGGCGAGCGCGTTTGCAACGAAATCCTCTGGCGTGTCCGCGTCTGCGACGACCATCACCGTCGCATCGATCGCTGTCTCCACGCGACCAACCGCACGCCCATCCGGGCCGATCGCATCGGCCATGTCACCAGGCGGCACGACGACGATGATCCGATCGCGATCAGGATCAAGAACGCAGTCGCTGGGGGCCACGCCGGTCTTGTCTTCAAATAGGACGATATGCTGTCGTTCGGTATCGGTGAGGCGTCGTGACATGTACAGGTGGAGGGCAGACCGAAAAGGGAGACTCGTCAGTCAGCAGATTCGCTGGCGTCGCTGGCGGGCTCGAACGCCCCCATCCGGAGGTTGACATCGCCGGTCCCGAGTTTGATCGGTTTGCCGACGATGACGTTCTCAGTCACGCCATTGAGGTCGTCGATCTCGCCGTGGATGGCCGAACTCAGGAGGTGATTGACCGTGACCTCGAAGGCTGCCCGGGCGAGCACGGAGTTCTTCGAGCCGGAGATGCCGTGGCGGCCAATCGACTCGATCGTCCCGCGGTTGGTCATGATGTCGGCGACGAGCATCAGGTGCCGGACATTCACGTCGTCAAGCCCCTGCTCTTCGAGCGTGCTCATCGTCTCGTTGATGATCGCCTCGCGGGCGGCCTCGATGCCGAGATTCTCGTAAATCTCGTGGATATCGTTCGTTGAGGAGCGGGTCGCGTCGACCCCCTCGATGGTGAGCACGTCTCCCAGCGCGGATCCCTCGGTATAGAGGACGAACTCGTCGCCCTGGTCGGTCTCCTCCTTGCGGACGACGACCCGGGTAATATCCTCAATCCCTTTGAATGTAATCTCCCGGAGCTCCTCAACCAGCCGGAGTAACTCGCGGTAGGAGGGTTCTTCAGGACCAAACTGGACAACGGTGCCTTTCTGGAGCGTCTCAACGCCCAGCTTCGACTCGATTGTCCCGGCGATCTCCTCGGCGACCGCCGGTGCATCGCCGACCCGCGGCCACCGCTCTAAGAGGGTTTCCTCGTTGAGGTTGATCTCGACGCGCATGTCCGCGACGTTCGTCGAGATATCCCCCAGCGCGAGGATCTTCGTCGCCTCAATCTGCCAGACCACCTCGTGGGCCTTCTCCCGAGAGTCGGCGTACTCGTCCTCAAGATGGATGGTCATCATCGGCGTGTCAGGTTCCTTCCGCGCGTCGACCAGCTCAATCAGCCGCGGCAGTCCCTGGGTGACGTCAATCTCGGCAACCCCAGCGTAGTGAAACGTGTTCATCGTGTTGTGGGTCACAACACCCGTTGCCGTTGTGAACGTCTCGAGGCCCGCGACTGAGACGTCATAGACGTATGCGTGTTCGGGAGTGACCGTCTCGATCGACTCGATGCGTTCCCAGGTAACCGACTCTGTGGCAGCACTCATCGCCCGTACCGTTGTTGCACCACCGTCGGTCGACACAGTGGGCGATGTGGTCTCGGCGGTAAACGTATCGAATGTCGCCGTCGCCTCGGGAGGCTCGTACTGGCCGACGGCCGGAAGCCGGTCGCCGGGCGCAAGCGAGTCGCCACGAACCGGGACAACCGCGTCGTCCTGGCGGGTGACAAACGAGTGTGCTTTTGTCGCCCGGATCGTTCGGCCGGACTCAAGTTCGAACCTGAGGAGTTCGTCGGGCGCCTCATGGCGGCTGATCTCTTCGATCGGCTTCCACGCGACCGTCTCATCATCGCGGAGCGAGAGTACTTCGATACCGTTTGGGGCGCGGCCGACCTCATGATCGTCGATCGTCCGTGTCTCGCAATCGGCCAGAAGATCATCGACCAGCGACCCGATTTCAACGACATGCGTCCGGCCATTGCGACGAACGAGGATGCGTTCGTCGGCCGGCACGCTCATCTGTGTACCGGGTTCACCGATTGACTGCGCCGACACCGTCCCAACGGGATCAAGCGGATCCACGCGGGAGCGTTCATACCGGTTGACAACGGCGGTAAGGATTTCCTCGGCCTCCTTGGTGGTGACCGAGCGCTCCTCAAGGGTCTCGTATACGTCATTCTTCAGCCGCCGGGGAAGCGAACTTCCCTCAACAAGCGACTCGATTTCGGGCTCAACGTCGTAGGTGTGCTCCATTGGAGTGTCAGGTGTGTCAGTCATCGGTAGGGACGCGCCAGGAGTCGGCGTGTTCCGAAAGGTTGGTTTCGGTCCGCTCGCCTTCGCCGAGGAACCGGCGCTTTTCGGCCTCGTCTTCGAACTCGGCTTCGAGGATCCGGTCGGCGACGCCCTCGACGTCAACACTGTGATCGGCGGCCGAGGACACCTCAACCGGTGAGGTGCCATCCTCGCCGAACTCAAACTGAACGATCGTATCCGAGGTATTCCGAACGGTACCGTCGTATTGGGTCTCGAGTTCCGAGAGCGCGTTGATCAGCCGGCGCTGGAGGTAGCCGGACTTTGAGGTCCGCACCGCCGTGTCGACCAGCCCTTCACGGCCACCCATCGCGTGGAAGAAGAACTCTCGGGGGTTGAGACCGTCCGTATAGGAGTGCTCGACGAAGCCACGGGCGTCTGCAGAGAGATCATCCGCTTGGTAGTGACTCAGCGTCCGATCTTCGTAGCCGCGGTTGATCCGCTCGCCACGGACGGCCTGCTGACCGACACAGCCGGCCATCTGGGTGAGATTCAGCATGGACCCACGGGCGCCGGACTCGGCCATGACCACGGCGGGATTGTCATCGGCGAAGTGCTCCTCGGCAATGTCACCGGCGTTGTCACGCGCCTTGCCGAGCGTCTGCATGATCTTCATCTCGAGGGTTTCATCGACCGTTCGGCCGGGAAGGCTGTCGAGCTCGCCCGCACGATAGGTCTCAATGAGCTGTTCGACCCGGTCGTAGGCATCACCGACAGTCTCGTCAATCCGTTGTTGAGCCTCCGGCGGAATCGACTCGTCGTCAATGGCAATCGAGAACCCGAAGTGCATGATTGTCCGGACCGCCAGCGAGGAGACCTCGTTGACGAACTGCCGGGCGCGGGTCTTGCCGAACTGCTTGGCGATCGAGTCGACGATCTCGCCACCGAAGGCGCCGACGGCGTCCTCGTCGACCGTTCCAGCGGTCAACTGGCCATCGTCGATTCGGACGGTATCACCCGCCGAGGAGGTAAACTCAAGATCGAGGCCCTTCGGGAGCAGTTCCGAGAAGAGCGTCCGGCCACTCCAGTAGGGCGTGCCATGTTCGTCGGTCCCATCGGGCTCGGGTAACTCGGCAATCGATGTCTGCCGGAGCAAGTCGAGCGACTGGGTCACGTTGAACGTT
>CAZFMU010000038.1:7369-12295 GCA_964520165.1 uncultured Salinarchaeum sp.
AAGCGTGGCGAGAGCATCTGTTCTTGCACGCGCATGAGACTCCGCGCCTCTGCACGGGCCTCCTCGTTCTGCAGGGCGTGCATATTCATCTCGTCACCGTCAAAGTCGGCGTTATACGGCGGGCACACGGTCGTGTTGAGCCGGAACGTCTTATACGGCATCACCACGACCTCGTGAGCCATGATCGACATCCGGTGCAGCGATGGCTGGCGATTGAAGATCACGATGTCGCCGTCGATGAGGTGTCGGTTGACCTCCCAGCCGGGGTCGATCTTCTCGGCGAGTTCCTCACAGTTCTTCTCGGTGACCTTCAGCCGGCGGCCATCAGGCCGTCGGACGTAGTTTGCGCCGGGGTGTTCCTCCGGGCCATTCGCGACGTACCGACGGGCGTGCTCGAGGTTCCGCTCGTTGACGTTCATCGTCTGGGTCATCTCCGTGGCGACCCGTTCTGGCACACCCACTTCGTTCATCGAGAGCGTCGGATCGGGCGAGATGACCGTCCGCGAGGAGAAGTTCACCCGCTTGCCGGAGAGGCTCCCCCGGAACCGCCCTTCCTTGCCCTTCAGGCGCTGAGAGAGCGTCTTCAGCGGCCGGCCAGAGCGGTGGCGCGCCGGCGGCGTCCCGGAGATCTCGTTGTCCATGAACGTCGTGACGTGATACTGCAACAGCTCCCAGAGATCCTCGATGATCAGCTGTGGCGCGCCGGCCTCGCGGTTCTCCATGAACCGCTGGTTGATCCGGATAATGTCCACCAGCTTGTGGGTGAGGTCGTCCTCCGAGCGCTGACCGTTGTCGAGGGTGATCGACGGCCGGGCGGTCACTGGCGGCACCGGCAACACGGTCAGGATCATCCATTCCGGGCGGGACTTCTCGGGGTCAACCCCGAGGACCTCGATGTCCTCGTCGGGGATCTCCTCAAACCAGTCCCGGATGTCACTCGGCATCAGCTTGTTCGTGTCCTCCTCGGTCAGATCGACATCGAGAGCGGACGCGATGGCCTTCCGGTCGGACTCGCGGGGGCGGAACTCGCCGCTGAGGATCTCGTTAACCCGGCTGACATCGATGTCAGTCTCCTGGGCGAGTTCGCCGGGGGTGATCCGGGTATCGTCCTCCTCGGTCGGCTGCATCGCCTTGGCGATCCGCTCGGAGTAGTCCGACGCAAGGACCTCCTGAACCTCGTAGTAGGTCGTCGGTTTCTCGTGTTGGATGTCGTACTGGACGGTTCCACAGTGTGGACACCGGTCCTTCTTGCGGGCCTGGCGGATCGCCGCCTTGGTCACATCATCAAGATCGCCGCTGAGTTCGCGGGTTCGATCAAGACGATCGCGGAACTCATCACGCTCTTCCTCGGTCAGACACAGCTGGGAGCACTCTCGACAGGTGCCCCGGAGGAGCCGGCGGATGAGCTTGGTGAACCCGACGTGGATGACCGGGGCGGCCAGTTCGATGTGTCCGAAGTGTCCCGGACACGAGCCCGAGCGCTTGCCGCAGGTCTTACACTCAAGACCGGGGTCGATCACGCCGAGTCGTGGGTCCATCAGCCCCATGTCGATAGGGAACCCGTCGTCGTCGTAGGTGTCGGCCGTGATGACCTTCGTGGCACTCATCTCGCGGTACTCCTCGGGGTCCATCAGCCCGAAGCTGATGGAGTCGATCTCTTTGGGGGTTGTTTTCCGTACCATAGTCTAGACGGCGTCGGCGAGTTCGAGTCGGGGCGCAATCCCGAGAGCCTTCATCTCATCAAGCAGGAGCTTGAACGCGTAGCTCATCTCGATGTCGTGGATGTCCGTCTCCTCGCCACAGTTCGGACAGTATACCCGGTTTTGCTCGACGTTCTCGACGGCAGTCATCCCACACTGGCCACAAACAGGGACGAACTCGCGATCGGACTCATCAAGGAGTCGTTCCTTGAGGGTCATCGCCGCCCCGTGGCCAATGAAGACATCACGCTCCATCTCTCCGATCCGGAGGCCACCCTCGCGGGCGCGCCCCTCCGTCGGCTGACGGGTCAGCACCTGGACGGGGCCGCGCGAGCGAGCGTGGATCTTGTTCGAGACCATGTGGTAGAGCTTCTGGTAGAAGATGGTCCCGACGAAAATCTCGGCCTCAATCTTCTCGCCGGTGATCCCGGAGTACATGACCTCCTTGCCGGAGGATTTAAAGCCATGCTCTTCCAGCGAACCGCGGAGTTCTTCTTTGTCCTCGCCGGTGAACGGGGTCCCGTCAACCCGACGACCCTCCATGGCGCCGACCTTGCCGCCGATCATCTCAAGGATGTGACCGACGGTCATCCGCGAGGGCAGCGCGTGTGGGTTGAGCACGAGATCGGGAACGACGCCCTGTTCGGTGAACGGCATGTCTTCCTGGGGAGCGATGTGACCGACGACCCCCTTCTGTCCGTGGCGGGAGGCGAACTTGTCGCCCAGCTCGGGGATCCGTTCGTCGCGGACCTTAACCTTCGAGAGCTTCGATCCGTCCTCGCCCTCCATCAACGTGACCGTATCGACGATGCCCGACTCGCCTGAACGCATCGTAACAGACGTCTCGCGGCGTTTCTGTGGGCTGAGCCCACCGAGTTCGTCCGGTTCCTCAAGGAATCGAGGCGGGCTGGTCTTGCCGAGGAGAACGTCGTTCTCGCCGACGGGGGTCTCGGGGTTGACAAGGCCGTCCTCATCAAGGTGGGTGTACGCCTCCTCACCGCGGGCGCCGCGGACCTCCTGGTCGGGGATCTCGAAGCGGTCTTCCTGGCCACCAGGGTACCGGCGTTCCTCGCCCTCGTAGGTCCGGAAGAAGTGCGAACGGGCGAGGCCACGCTCGACGGATCCCTCGTTGAGGATCAGGGCGTCCTCAATGTTGAAGCCCTCGTAGCTCATCACGGCCACAACGAAATTCTGAGCGGCCGGTCGGTCGTCGTACCCGATCTGTTCGGTGGTCTGGGTCTTGACCATCGACAGCTGGGGGTAATGCAGCAGGTGCTGGCGGGTGTCCGGGCGGATCCGGTAGTTCGCCGAAGGCAGCCCCAGTGACTGCTTGATCATCCCCGCCCCCATCGTAATCCGTGGTGAGGCGTTGTGCTCGGGATACGGGATCATCCCTGCGCCGATCCCAAAGATCAGCTGCGGGTCGATCTCAAGATGGGTATGCTCGTCGGTGAGTTCCTCGCGGTCGACGGCCACATAGAGGTCCTCTTCCTCCTCGGCATCGATGAACTCAATGTAGCCGTCCTCGACGAGATCCTCGAAGTCGCGTTGCCCCTCCTCAAGGGCTGCGATCTCATCATCGCTGATCAGCGGTTCACCGTCCTCAACGACCAGGAGTGGTCGGCGGGCTCGGCCGGCGTCGGCGTTGACGATAACCTCACGGGTGCGATCCTTGACCGAGACGTTGACCATCTCGGAGATCTCGCCACGGCGACGGGCCGCGCGGATCTGGTCTGCAAGCTGTTCGGGGTCGGGGTGGGTGCCGACCAGGCTTCCGTTGACGTAGACTTTGGCGTCTCGTTGCTGACTGCTCATGCGTTAGTCTCCTTGGGCAGGACGTGCGACGTTCTCGATGCCGGGGATCCCTTCGACTCCCATCGTCGCGAGCTCGCGTTTGAGCTCCCGTTCGTCCTCGACATCCTGACTCAGTTCCATCGCCTGTGCGAAGTTCTTCACGAGCCCACAGTTGGGCCCCTCGGGCGTCTCCGAGGGACACACCCGCCCCCACTGCGTGGCGTGGAGGTCGCGGGCTTCGAAGTGGGGCTGCGAGCGCGATAGCGGCGAGCGCAGCCGACGGAGGTGACTCAACACCCCCATGTGGTCGGTCCGATCAACCAGCTGTGAGACCCCCGACCGGCCACCGACCCAGTTGCCGGTCGCCAGTGGGTGTTCGAGTCGCTCGGTCAGCACGTCTGAACGGACGACAGTCGAGACGGACAGCTGACGGTTGCGCATGTTCGCCCGCTCAAGCTGGTACTTGACATCCCGGGCGAGCTTGTTCAGTGCCGTCCGGAACAGGTCGGTCATCAGGTCGCCGCTGACCTTCAGCCGCTTGTTGGCGTAGTGGTCCTTGTCATCGGGCTGACGGCGGTCAAGCGCCAACTCGAAGCAGGCCTCGGCCATCCGACAGAGATAATAGGCCTTGTTGATCCGGACGTCCTCCTCGGGGACCCCCTCCTCGTGGAGGTGCGGCAGAAGGTACCGGTCAATCACGTAGTTGGCCCGCTTGAGCTGGTAGTTCTTGCCCTGACCCGAGGCCACCCGCTTGCCGAGGGACTCGATGGCCTCCTCCTCGGACTGGACATCGGCGGCCTCTAGGTTTTCGAGCATGAACTTCACAATCTCCGGATCGTCGCTGACCCGGTGGACGATTTCCTCGTCGCTCTCAAGACCGAGGGCCCGGACGAGTGTCACGAAGTTTACACTACCCGATACCGAGGGGAACGACACCTCAAGCAGACCGTCGCGGGTCCGCTCGACGAGCACCAGCGCACGATATCCGCGGCGCTGGGAGAAGGTCTTTGCAACCTGAATCTCGTCGCCGTACTTCGTGTCGTGCTCGGTGAGGATCTTGTTCGAGGCGAGGTCTTCGCTGGTCATCAACACCCGCTCGGAGCCGTTGACGATGAAGTATCCGCCGGGGTCGGCCGGATCCTCGCCGACCTCAATCAGTTCCTCATCGGTGAAATCGGCAATGTTACACTTCTGTGAGCCGACCATGATCGGCATCCGGCCGATTTTGGTCTCCGCGGAATCGACGACCCGATCTTCGTTCTGCTCGGGGTCGCCCTTGACGATTGCCATCTCCATGAAGACCGGCGCGGCGTAGGTGATATTCCGCAACCGAGCCTCCTGGGGGTAGAGGAGTTCTTCGCTCCCGTCGGCCTCTTGGACGCGGGGGGACACAATGCGGACGTCACCGAGCTCGACGTGGACAGGCTCTTCG